>JAQUQA010000118.1 GCA_028716305.1 Candidatus Omnitrophota bacterium
AGATATTTAACTGGAGAGTTTGATCCTGGCTCAGATTGAACGCTGGCGGCGTGCTTAACACATGCAAGTCGAACGAGAAAGGGACTTCGGTCCTGAGTAGAGTGGCGCACGGGTGAGTAACGCGTAGGTAATCTACCTCTGCATCTGGGATAACACTTCGAAAGGGGTGCTAATACCGGATACACTTATGTATCGCAAGACGTATAAGGAAAGGAGACCTCTCCTTGGAAGTTTCTGTGTAGAGATGAGCCTGCGTCCCATTAGCTAGTTGGCAGGGTAATGGCCTACCAAGGCGACGATGGGTAGCGGGTCTGAGAGGATGATCCGCCACACTGGAACTGAAACACGGACCAGACTCCTACGGGAGGCAGCAGTGAGGAATATTGGACAATGGGCGCAAGCCTGATCCAGCGACGCCGCGTGAGTGATGAAGGCCTTTGGGTCGTAAAGCTCTGTCAGCAGGGAAGAACGGCCGTGCGGTTAATACCCGTGCGGATTGACGGTACCTGCAGAGGAAGCACCGGCTAACTCCGTGCCAGCAGCCGCGGTAATACGGAGGGTGCGAGCGTTAATCGGAATTACTGGGCGTAAAGGGCGCGTAGGCGGCTGATCAAGTCAGGTGTGAAAGCCCACGGCTTAACCGTGTGAAGTGCATCTGAAACTGGTCGGCTTGAGTATCGGAGAGGAAAGTGGAATTCCCGGTGTAGAGGTGAAATTCGTAGATATCGGGAGGAATACCGGTGGCGAAGGCGACTTTCTGGACGAATACTGACGCTGAGGCGCGAAAGCGTGGGGAGCAAACAGGATTAGATACCCTGGTAGTCCACAGCTGTAAACGATGTGCACTAGATGTGGGGAAGTGTTGACCTTTCCTGTGTCGCAGCTAACGCATTAAGTGCACCGCCTGGGGAGTACGGCCGCAAGGTTAAAACTCAAAGGAATTGACGGGGGCCCGCACAAGCGGTGGAGTATGTGGTTTAATTCGACGCAACGCGCAGAACCTTACCTAGACTTGACATCCCGGGGATTTTCTGGAAACAGAGAAGTGCTTTAGCAATAAAGAACCCGGTGACAGGTGCTGCATGGCTGTCGTCAGCTCGTGTCGTGAGATGTTGGGTTAAGTCCCGCAACGAGCGCAACCCTCGCCTTTAGTTGCCAGCATTCAGTTGGGCACTCTAGAGGGACTGCCGGTGTCAAACCGGAGGAAGGTGGGGATGACGTCAAGTCCTCATGGCCTTTATGTCTAGGGCTACACACGTACTACAATGGCCGGTACAAAGGGCAGCCACTCAGCGATGAGGCGCTAATCCCATAAAGCCGGTCTCAGTCCGGATCGCAGTCTGCAACTCGACTGCGTGAAGTTGGAATCGCTAGTAATCGTGGATCAGCATGCCACGGTGAATACGTTCCCGGGCCTTGTACACACCGCCCGTCACACCACGAGAGTTGGTTGTTCCAGAAGCGGTTGAGCTAACCTTCGGGAAGCAGGCTGCCAAGGAATGGTCGGTAATTGGGGTGAAGTCGTAACAAGGTAGCCGTAGGGGAACCTGCGGCTGGATCACCTCCTTTTAAAGGATGTACTTTCTGGCAACAGGAAGACATACTTGGTCAACCCCATCTTTTACTCACTATTCGGTTTTGAATGATCGCTGTACGTGTTCATTAAAATGAAGAGAAATGAACGGGCCTATAGCTCAGTTCTGGTTAGAGCGCACGCCTGATAAGCGTGAGGTCACTGGTTCAAGTCCAGTTAGGCCCACCACCATGAGCCTGGAAAGATGGGGGGTGTAGCTCAGCTGGGAGAGCGCCTGCCTTGCACGCAGGAGGTCATCGGTTCGATCCCGTTCACCTCCACCATTTTTTGATGGTGGTACTCAAGTCTGAAAGGTGGAAACAGGAAGAGAAAGTTTTCAGCTTTGAGCCTTGAGCTCATGCACGAAAGTGTGGATTTGTAGATCTTTGATAATTGAATATTTTGTTTTTGTTGTACCCAAATAGCTGAGTATAAAAGATCAAGCGTTTTTTGGTCAAGCTACTAAGGGCAGACGGAGGATGCCTGGGTACCGGGAGGCGAAGAAGGACGCGGTAAGCTGCGATAAGCTTCGGGGAGCTGCTAACAGGCTTTGAACCGGAGATTTCCGAATGGGGAAACCCGGCCAGGGTTATACCTGGTCATCGTGCACTGAATACATAGGTGTAACGAGGCGAACGCAGGGAATTGAAACATCTAAGTACCTGCAGGAGTAGAAATCAATTTAGAGATTCCGTCAGTAGCGGCGAGCGAAAGCGGAACAGCCCAAACCGTGCCATTTATGACACGGGGTTGTGGGGCCCCGATATGGGATTGCGAATGGATAGCAGAAGGGCATGGAAAGGCCCACCACAGACGGTGATAGTCCGGTATGCGAAATCTTGAAGCACCCTAGGGTGTCCCCGAGTACCACGAGGCACGTGAAACCTAGTGGGAATCTGGGAGGACCATCTTCCAAGGCTAAATACTACCCGGTGACCGATAGTGAACTAGTACCGTGAGGGAAAGGTGAAAAGAACGGGGGGACCCGAGTGAAATAGAACCTGAAACCGTCTGTCTACAAGCAGTGGAAGCACGATGTCGCAAGACCGTGTAACCGCGTGCCTTTTGCATAATGAGTCAGCGACTTATCCTATGCAGCGAGGTTAAGCCGAAAGGTGTAGCCGTAGCGAAAGCGAGTCTTAATAGGGCGACAAGTTGCATGGGGTAGACCCGAAGCCGGGTGATCTATCCATGACCAGGGTGAAGCGAAGGTAATACTTCGTGGAGGCCCGAACCGATATAGGTTGAAAACTGTTCGGATGAGTTGTGGCTAGGAGTGAAAGGCTAATCAAACTCGGTGATAGCTGGTTTTCCTCGAAATATATTTAGGTATAGCCTCGCATGATGACTGACGGAGGTAGAGCACTGACAAGACTAGGGGTCCCCACAGGATTACCAACTCTTATCAAACTCCGAATGCCGTCAAGTTCAAGTGCGGGAGTCAGACTGCGGGAGATAAGTTCCGTGGTCAAAAGGGAAAGAGCCCAGACCATCAGCTAAGGTCCCTAAATGCATGCTAAGTGGTAAAGGATGTGGAACTGTTTAGACAATCAGGAGGTTGGCTTAGAAGCAGCAACCCTTTAAAGAAAGCGTAATAGCTCACTGATCGAATGGGTCCGCGCCGAAAATTTAACGGGGCTTAAGCATGCTACCGAAGCTATGGATAACGCGCAAGCGTTATGGTAGAGGAACATTGTAGTAACCTGAGAAGGTACACCGTAAGGAGTGCTGGAGGACCTACAAGAGCTTATGCTGACACGAGTAGCGAAAATGCGGGTGAGAAACCCGCACGCCGAAAACCTAAGGTTTCCTGAGTAAAGTTAATCTGCTCAGGGTTAGTCGGTCCCTAAGGCGAGGCCGAGAGGCGTAGTCGATGGAAAACGGGTTAATATTCCCGTACCATTTTATCAGCGTTTGAGCGAAGGGGGGACGCAGAAGGGTAGGTCATCCGGGCGTTGGTTGTCCCGGTTTAAGTGTGTAGGCGGAGGACTTAGGCAAATCCGGGTCCTTGTTAACGCTGAGGCATGATGACGATGCGGTTTACCGCAATAAAGTGACTGATCCCATGCTGCCAGGAAAAGCCTCGTAGCGAGTTGATAAAGTGACCGTACCGTAAACCGACACAGGTAGGTAGGGAGAGTATCCTAAGGCGCTTGAGAGAACTCTGGTTAAGGAACTCGGCAAAATAATACCGTAACTTCGGGAGAAGGTATGCCCTCATAACGTGAAGTGACTTGCTCATGGAGCGGAAGGGGGTTGCAGTGAAATGGGGGGAGCGACTGTTTACTAAAAACACAGGACTCTGCGAAGTCGAAAGACGCAGTATAGGGTCTGACGCCTGCCCGGTGCTGGAAGGTTAAGGGGAAGTGTTAGTCGCAAGGCGAAGCATTGAACCGAAGCCCCAGTAAACGGCGGCCGTAACTATAACGGTCCTAAGGTAGCGAAATTCCTTGTCGGGTAAGTTCCGACCTGCACGAATGGCGTAACGATTTCCCCACTGTCTCAACCAGGGACTCAGCGAAACTGTAACACCGGTGAAGATGCCGGTTACCCGCATCAAGACAGAAAGACCCCGTGCACCTTTACTATAGCTTGGCATTGGAGTTTGGAATGATTTGTGTAGGATAGGTGGGAGACTGTGAAGCAGGGACGCTAGTTCTTGCGGAGTCAACCTTGAAATACCACCCTGATTATTTTAGGCTTCTAACCACGACCCGTAATCCGGGTCTGGGACATTGTCTGGTGGGTAGTTTGACTGGGGCGGTCGCCTCCTAAAGTGTAACGGAGGCGCGCGAAGGTTCCCTCAGGCTGATTGGAAACCAGCCGTAGAGTGTAAAGGCATAAGGGAGCTTGACTGCGAGACTGACAAGTCGAGCAGGTACGAAAGTAGGTCTTAGTGATCCGGCGATCCCGTATGGAAGGGTCGTCGCTCAACGGATAAAAGGTACGCCGGGGATAACAGGCTTATCTCCCCCAAGAGTCCATATCGACGGGGAGGTTTGGCACCTCGATGTCGGCTCATCGCATCCTGGGGCTGGAGC
>JAQUQA010000119.1 GCA_028716305.1 Candidatus Omnitrophota bacterium
CATTTATTCGCAGGGTGTTAAATAGCCTAATAATATAAAACAGGCAAAATTTATTTTACCCAAAAGAGATCAGAATATCTGCTGAATATTGCTTGCCGCTTTTTCAATCTCTTGGGCCCTCTGGTATTCCGCGGCGGCTTCCGCCTCTAAACCTTTTTGCTTTAAAATATCCCCAAGCAAGAGATAGATATCGCTCATCCGGTACCCCCTGCTGATAGCCTGCCTGCAGGCACGCTCCGCTTGATCAAGGCGGCCGGCTTTCAAATACGCCTCTGCCAGGCAATACCACGATTCAGGTATATACGGCGCGCCAGAGACTGCTTTCTCGCCATAAGATATTGCTTTGGGAAGATCGTTCTCCTGCGCGAAGACCGAGCAGAGTATCCGGTTATCAAGCGCGTCGTTTTTTCCGAGATTACCGTAAAAGTTTGAATTCACCACCCACCCGATTATCGCTGCGGCACCCAGCAATACCCCCAACATCCGGTAATTTCTGCTTTTTACCAGGCCGGCGGCTCTTTCCAGAAAAAATGCCGCGAAGATGATCAAAACACAGACCGCGGAGAGCCGATAAGGAGAAGTAATAAAATAAAGCACCGACACCAAAAATTGGCTGAATACGTAAAGCAATAACAAGGATACGCGTTCGGGCCTGTTTATTGTTTTCTTCCAAATACCGGATAGGGCAATACCGATACCGAGCAGGGAGAACAAAGAAATCATCCAGAACCTGACCACCCCCCACTTTAAAACTGGCACAAATTTTTCTACCAGGTAATAATCAAGGTAACGCGGTATTTCAAATCCGTTCCAAAATAGATATACTTTTTTAAGAATTAGCCGGGCATATTGCCGGGGATGGCCCTTGATATAGCCAAAGGCTTTTTCATACCAGAAACGCGAGGCCTCCGGAGAACGCGGCTCCAGAGAGCGCTCTCTTAAAGATGCCGAGGCAAAATGCACGAACTCCACTCCCGGCTGTATCCTTACGGTTAAATCGTAATCCTGGTTGTTCCCGATATAAAAATTTATCCCCCCGTAGGTGGAGATCGGCACAAGTTTTCCGGAAAGAAAGTAGTTTCTCGCGGTGGTCATCCCGATCAATAACACCACTCCCAATAATAAACTGCCAAAGTACGCGGCTATACGGCGAAATGAGCGCGGCTCGGCATAGCGGGCCAGCCAAAGAAGCAAAAAAGGCAGAAAGATCAGGATCGTCGGCCGGGTAATTGCCGAAAGCCCTAAGCACAACCCGGCCAGGAAATAAATCAGGTTCTTTTTCCGGTTATAGGCCTCCAGGAGGATCAGAAGGAAAGAAAGGTTCAGGAACAAACCGAGGGTAATATTAAGCACCTGCCCCTCGTAGAATATGAATACTCCATAAAAAGCCGCCAGTAATAACGCGATAATCCCGGAAACCCTGCCAAAGACGGCCCGCGCGATGTGAAAAATGAAAATGCAATTGGCCAACCCCAGCAATATCTGCACCAGCCGGATAGTGATCAGTTCATGCCCGCCAAGATAATAGACCAGGGCCAGGAAATAAGCATAAAACGGGGCCTGCCAGAAAACCTGGCTGCCGAGCAACCCCCCGGGAGAGAGAATCGACATCGCCCATCTGTCGTAGGTCAATTCATCGATGACCAAATGGCCGAAAAATATGCTTTCTTTTAAATAAAAAAAGTAAACGATGCGGATGAGCGCCGCCGCCAAAAAGACCAGAAAAAACAGGACGGTAAAATTCTTTTCAGATTTTTCAGCCACCTTCAATACCTTTTTTTGGCAAAAATTGATCAACGAGAAAAAGTCATATGCAGTTATTATACCATATACTTAGACAAATATATCTCAGTTATATTTATAGATCGCGCGGGTAATTGTTGCGGGTAAACGGATAACAGACGGGAAGGTCAGCCCTTAAGCTGTCTCTGCAGGATCTCGCTTAAGGCCTTTTCCTCTTCTTCTTTCAGCGAAACAAATTCGATGCGGTTTTGATAGATCAGCCCCTTGACCAGCTCTTTGGAATCCAGGACCTTGCCGGAAGGCATGATCGGCAGCGGAGAATTGGGAAGCTTCAATTTCAGGACGATTTCTGATCCCGCGGCAAAAGAATGCCCGGAGGTAAAGGCCACCCCTCCTAAACTCAGATTTCTTAACTGGGAGACGTCGTTCTTGTCGGCCTGGCCGGCAATGCCATAGGAGATCATGAACCGGCAATCCAGGCGCGGGTTTTTACGTTTCTCTTCAGCCACTGTGAACCCCTTTGTTAAATAAAAAACCACGTTCCGGTAACTTATCTGTTACCGTTCCGTGGCAGTAAAAGTATAGCATATTTTCCCTGAATTTCAAGGCGGCAGCAGGCAAAAATTAACCTGCCTGCTGCCGTGAATTAGTAGTCTCTCTGGTGGGCAATCGTCATATCGAGAAAGGTCCTCAAGCGGCGCGAACGGCTGGGATGCCTTAGTTTTTTCAGTGCCTTGGCCTCGATCTGCCTGACTCTTTCGCGGGTCACCTTAAAGACACTTCCTACTTCTTCCAGGGTGCGCGGACAACCGTCATTGACCCCGAAACGCAGGATGAGTATCTTCTTTTCCCGTTCGGTCAGGGAACTCAACGCGGTGTTCATCTCTTCCTTAAGCATGGTGCGCACAGTGGCATTGGCCGGAGAAACAGCCTTCTTGTCCTGGATAAAATCTCCGAAATGAGTGTCCCCTTCATCGCCGATGGGCATCTGCAGGGAAATCGGTTCCTGGGCGATCTTCAGGATCACCTTGATCTTGTCCTGGGGCATGCGCATCTTCTGGGATATCTCCTCGGGAGTGGGCTCGCGGCCGTTTTCCTGGACGAACATCCGGGAAAAACGCATGATTTTATTTATCGTCTCGGTCATGTGCACCGGGATCCTGATCGTCCTGGCCTGGTCGGCGATAGAACGGGTAATCGCCTGGCGGATCCACCAGGTGGCGTAAGTAGAAAACTTGTACCCCCGCTTGTATTCAAATTTCTCCACTGCCCGCATCAGGCCGATGTTCCCTTCCTGGATCAGATCAAGAAAAGACAACCCGCGATTGGTATATTTTTTCGCGATACTCACCACCAGCCTTAAGTTTGCCTCTACCAGGCGCTTTTTCGTCCGGTTGAATTTGAATTGCGCGGCCTTTAAAAACTTAATCTGCTCTTTTATCTTAACATAAGATTCGCCGAGCTGTTTTAAGATCTCCGACTTCCTGGAACGCTCCTGCCTCTTCTGGCGCTTGAGATAATCCAGCTCTTTAACCATCCGGTTCAGCTTACGCGCGGACTGCTCGATTACCGAGGTGGTAAAATTTAACTGCAGGAGCAGATCCAGTTTGCGGGAGTCGCTCTGGGTCCGCTTGTATGCCACAACTATCCTTTTGATCCTGCGGACCACGCCATTTCTCTTCGCCTTGATATCCTCTTTGACCACTTCGTCGAAGTTGACATCCCCGTCAATGATCTCTTCAGCCACCCCCAGGATCTCCCTGCGGATATACCTGGTGGTCAGGGAGGCGCGTTTGAATTTTTCCTCCGCCTCTTCGATGCGCTTGGCCAGCTCGATCTCGTTTTCGCGCGAAAGCAAGGATATCGACCCCATCTGTTTCAAATACATCTTGACCGGGTCATCCAGGGGCATAAAACGCTCTTCCGCAGCGGGCTGTTCGGCGACAACGGCGGACTCCTTGATCAGGCGGCTTTCCTTACGCTCCTGCTGGTCATCCTGGCTGTCCACCAATTCGATGTCTTCATTCCCCAGGAGCTCAAAGATCTGGTCGATATCTTCCGAGGAGGCGATCTCTTCCGGAAGCAGGTCGTTGATCTCGTCATAAGTCAGATAACCCTTTTGCCTGCCCAGGGCGATTATCTTCTCCACGTCCTTTTTTGAGTAAATCTTCTTTTTCATTCTTTACTCCTCTTAAGTAAACTACAGAATTCATCTCTCAGCCTTAGTAAATTTACTTCGTCTCCGGAAACTTCCGCGCGGCGCATCTGTTCCTGCAGCCGCTGCCGGGTAACCACCATTCTTTTATTCTTGATCATACGGATACAGTCATCGACCACTTTTTCCCTGTTTTCCTGCGTGACCTCTCCGTCGAAAACCGATTCACAGATACAACGCATGGCATCTTTGTCTTCGAAATGGTTCATCAAAGTATTTGCCTCTATCTGTTTGCCTTGCTGGATAAGCTCAAACATAAACGAAACTATCCGGGAAGTTACTTCACCCTGAAAATCAGACGGCTCCAGGTGCTGCCTGATATAATCTACGAGCCGGGTCTCCTCCATCATTATTTTTATCAGGAGCCTCTCCGTAGGATTTATTACGGTTTCTGTTTTTTTGACCAATGGACTGTCCGCGGGCTGCGGCCGGTTGTCCCTGAGCTTTCCCAGCTCTTCACGCAGGGAATATTCCGGGACATCCAGCTGCTGCGCCAAAATCTTCAGGTATTCCGCTTTAAGGACCGCGTCCTTGAACCTGCCGATGGTAGAAAGCATCTCGGAGCTGATCCTGGCCTTGCCTTCCGGGGTAGAGGCATTGAAACGCGACTTTAAGATCC
>JAQUQA010000120.1 GCA_028716305.1 Candidatus Omnitrophota bacterium
CAGTATATCGCGGGATTGACTACCGAGGGGGTTCGGGCGGAAGAAAAGCTGGAAAGGCTGAAAGCTTCCTTTGAAAGCCTTGATAGCGAGCTTGCTCAAAAACAAAAAGAATTAGAAAAGTTAAAAGTAAAAATTTCCGAGTTGGCCGGTCAGAAAATCCGTCTTGAACAGGAGGTCCCCGGCTTGGAACGGGAAAAGCAGGTCGTTCAGGAGCAGCTTTCCCGGCTTTCTAGGGTAAAAGAGGATTTACAAGAAGAAGCCCAGGCACTGGAGCGTCAGAAGATAAAAGATCCGTCTGTCAGCCTGGCTAAACCGTATGCAGTAATGATTTTTGACATCGACCGCACCATTACTGATACGGTCAGCGATATTACAGATGACATGCTGGATGAGTTATTTGTCTTCTTAGGGCAGGGTGTTCATATCGCCCTGGTAAGTATGCAAAGCAAAGAGGAAATCGAAAGACACATCATTGCCAGGGCCCTGGTCCCTAAGTATAAAGACAAAAAATATCTGTTTAGTCATTTAATGATTTACCCTGCCGGAGGAGCGCAATGCTTTAAATTCGATGAAAACGGGAATCTGGTTAATCAGCCGGTGTATGACGTGGTAAAGGATACGATTTTTGAGACAGGCCAGGATAAGGTAAGGCAGGAAATCGAGGCTGTCTTAAAAGGCGGGGTAAGGGTAAGTTTTAGAAAAGACCGCTATGGCGTGATCAGTATAGATAAGGTCAAGGACCGTCCCCAGGCAATTGCCGGCTTGACAGAGCTTTTTGTAAAGTATGGCTGGCATCTTTTGCCACGCATTGGGGGAGGAGCTACTATTCATGTGCTGGTGGGTGGGGTAAGCAAGGCCAAGGCAGCAGAACATTTCCTGAAAGAGGTGGAGAAAAGAACTGGGCAGGAAGTTTCTCCTGAGAAGGTTTTATTTGCCGGTGACTCTTTCTATGCCGGAGGCTTGGATACGGATGTGATCAGCGCCCTTCCAGGTTCAGATATCCTATCTGTAGGCAGCAGGCCCAAAGGCGATGAACTAAAAGCCTTACAGAGGCTGGGAGTGAGATTTTCAGAAGACCTGGTAGGCGCAAGGAAGTGGCAGGCAACCTTAAAGATACTCCAGGAGATAAGAAAGGGAAAAAGCATCAGAGGCTATGGAACGGACGGTCCTGGCCAAAAGGGTGTCTCAACTACCTTATTTACTCTTATTTTAGCTTTCTCAATCGGATTATTCTCTTTATTCGGTGTGCCATCTGCCATTAGCCTAAGATCTTTGGGAGCCGAATCGCCGAATCGGTTATCTCTCCCGGTAAAACTAACGTTAATTGATAACGAGAAGCAAGTAGTTAAGGATTTAATGGAGAAAAATAAAAGAAATAGAGCCATTCTCGAAATAGCCGCATTCGATGAAATTTCCTTTTCTCTTGCCGCAAAGAAAATAGCGGATGACATACGGCTTACAGAGGCATTAGCGGAAGCAATTAACCAGGAGAATTATGATGACGATGCCTCCAATCGGCTAATCGGAAGTATTCTTCGGGTAATTAAGCATGAAAAGATAAATCATCCCTTAGTAATCCAAAAACTTTATTGGCTGGTTTTAGAGGCTCATTATATAAACGCATCTGTTGGGGGTTATAACGGGACATTGGCCGAATCTGCCGGCAGGTTGCTATACGTTTTAAACGGAAGAGAGGCAATTGATAAGTTAATGGAATGTATGAAATCTGACGATTGCCGGGAAAAAGAGCGGGACCGCGTCGCCAGATGGGGTATTATCGCGATTGCACAAGAGCAAAAAGATCAACTTAATCCGGAAGTGATCGCGGCTTTATTGGAAATTTACAAGTTTTATTCCGGAATTATCGCGGGAGACATAGAAATAGCTATTATAAAAGACAATGCGCGGCACCTTTTACATAATTGGTTAATTTCCTTATCCGGAGGCAAAGATATACTGCTCGATAGCAGTGATAGATTTGACCCCGAACTCGTTGCATTATGTGTTAAAGCCTTACTTACGTTTGGAGGCGATGGGCCAGATATAATCGCCGGGATATTCACCGCGGAAAATTACCGGGATATTCCCAGGAACCTTGAAGTTACAGTAGGAATACTCACCGAAGAGAAAGTTCAAGACGAGAAGATAATCACGACTTTGGCCCCTATGACACTTGTGCCTTCTGGATTGGGAGTGGAATCTAAGATTAAAGATTTAAATCGGGCAACAATCCGTTTCTTAGTTGAATCGGAAGAGGGGCGCGAGGCCCTGGTTGAATTATTAACCGTAGAAAATTATACAGAAAAATCCGATCATATAGCTTTAATTCTTAACGCTTTTACAGAAAGGAAGATTAGGGATCCGCGCTTAACGCAAAAAATCCTTTCAGCTTTCGAATATTATAGTCAAGGCGGGGCCTTAAGTTATCCTTTAATAGCGCATTTAATCAAGGCTTCTTCTGAACTGGAGATTTATGAGTCAGTAGATTATTTACTAACCTTTATTTCTAAGGATAGTCCAAGCAATCCCATGAGCGAAGAGGCGTTTGCTGCATTAATAAAATTAAATGTGCCGCTGGAAAGAATTGAAGAGCGGAAAGAAAAGACGGCCATTGAAACAAAAAGAAAAACAGATCGGGGAGAGATAATTGTAGGTTTAAAGAAAGCCCCGCCCGCACCCGCCGCAGAATTACCCTGGCAGGCCTTTAGAAAAAAAGTCCTTTATTGGAGCTCGGCAATTGCCGGGATCGGCCTGGCGGTTGCCGGCCTGTTTAGCTATTTATTTATCCGCCGGGTAAGAATTATTTATCAACGGCTCTTGGATTACACGGGAGAGATCGGTATCTTGGGTCGCTATCGATTGCTACGGACATCAATTGCCCTGGCAAAAAATCTTAAGCTTGATGCGGGAAATATGCACAATCTCCTGGGGCAAGATACCGTCGAAATAATAGCATTGAGCCAGAACCGGCGCTTAAAGACCATCTCGGAATTTCTGGATAAATTGCATAAGGCAGGTATTGCTTCGGAAAATATCCTTAAAAACGCCATACCCTTAATTTCCCGCGCAAGCCGTGATGAGGCAGAGTTTGGAAGTTACCTTAAACCCTTATTCGATTTAGCGCAGGAGTTAAAAAAACAGAACTTGATCCTGGAATCTCTCTTTGATTACAGCTTTGAGCATCTGGGGAGTTTTCTGACTGATTCATCTGTGCTTGAGGCAGGTTGCAATGCTGCCAGGGAATTATTAAAGCAGAAGCAGAATGTCCAGGAGATCTTTACGACAGCTATTCCAGAAGCATTAAGGACCGCCAGAGACGCAAATGTCAAGGTAGCCCGTTTAAATATTATCCTGGCAATGCTTCTAAAGGGGATTCATCCTACCCAGCTTTTAATCGAAACCTTAGAGAAAGCTACTTCGCAAAGTAGCCTTACTTCAGAGCTTAGTAAATGGTCAAAGCTGCTCGCTGGCTTTAAGAGCGGCCAGGCCAGTTTTGACATCAATAATCCGGTTCATGTTGACTTAGAATACACCACCTATCGAAAGCTTGCTGCACAGCTCTCCCAAGCAAATACCTACAAGAATTACCAAAGCATTATCCAGCAGTTTCGCTCCTCTCCCAACTCAACCTCTGCTTTAAACGCTCAAGAGCTCTCAGAAATAAGATTAGCGGTTTATGAGGCATACCGCCTGCTTGAGTTTATTATCGCAGTAAAGACAAGGGCGGATAAGCTTGGCCGGCCGCTCTGGATTGTGCCTAATTTAAGCTACGGCAAATTTGCCGTGAGTCCGATCTTAGATGAAATCGCCAAGCTGAATATTGAGCTGCATTATGCAAAAGTCGGCTCAAGCGGCGCCCATAATCATCCGGAATATACCGTCAGGAACCTGTTTACCGATGAAGTTTACGCAAGGATTCTTAAAGAACGCCCTGTAATAATTGTAGTTGACGGCACGCAGCACACCATGCCCAGGCCCCAGGAAGGTAAATCCTCGCGTTATCCGGATGCTTATCAGGGGTACCGTAACTTAATCGTTGCCTTGAATGAAGCGATCTCGCAAGGCAAAGCGGAAAAATTCTTAGACGGCATTCCTACTCTTGACAAAGGCCTCCTGTCGCTCTTGCATCAGAACCCGGAATATACGGCTTTACTGGATAAGCTGAATAAATTAAATTCCGGATCAGATCAGCCGGCGCCTTTATATCGGATGGCTTTCTGGAATCCAGCCGGGCGTCGGCTGGTAGTCAGGGAAAAAAGAATCGAAGGTCAAAAGGTAAACCTCTTTAATCCCGATGACCTCAATTCACCTATCTTAATCTTTGTTAATTCAGCGCTATTGGATGAGGATACGCCTGTTGAGGTCAAGCAATGGGCAGGCCTATCCCAAGCGCATATCCCGGCTTATTTTGACGATCGGATACAGATTCAGCAGACAGTTTTTGCAATCAACGCAAGAGGCGTATATTTATCTCATGCCCTGGAATTTGAGACCTCGCGGGCAGTTAAGGGGCTTAAGGATTTTTATAAAGGAAAGCTTCCGCAGA
>JAQUQA010000121.1 GCA_028716305.1 Candidatus Omnitrophota bacterium
AGGCCACTTTTTGGTTTAACGTAGGCGTTTTTAAAGGAGAATTAAAAGATGCGGGATTATTTAAGGTTACTGAAATTTATCCGGCCATATATAGGTAAGTTCCTGATTGCCACGGTCTGTATGGGTTTTTCCGCAGTTTTTGACGGTGTCCAGCTGGCAATGATCGTGCCGGTAGCGGATAAGGTCCTCAGTAACCAGAAGATCGTGGTGCCGGATAAGGTTCCGGGTTTTTTAGCCTCTTTTATCGAAATGATCAATAATACCCCGCAGCTGGTGATCTTGAACTATATCGCTATCGGGGTGATCCTGTTGTTTCTCCTGAAAGGGTTTTTTGGGTTCGTGCAAAGCTATTTAATGTCCGATATCGGTCAATTGGTGGTCAGGGACATCCGGGCAAAGCTTTATGAGAAGCTGCAGTCGCTTTCCCTGGATTATTTTACGCAAAAGCGCGGCGGAGAGTTGATCTCCCGGATCACCAATGACGTCAAACTGGTAGAAAACGCGGTTTCCTACGGCTCCACGGACTTGATCTACCAGACGATGCAGGTATTGGTGTTTTTATGTCTGACATTTTTCATCTATTTTAAACTGGCCCTGATTTCCTTTATCCTTGTCCCGTTTATCGCCTTTCCCATTGTCAAGGTGGGGAAGATGCTGCGAAAGCTTTCCCATCGCTCTCAGGAAAAGATGGCAGATATTAACTCGCTTCTCTACGAGACGATTATCGGAACGCGGATCGTCAAGGCCTTTAATATGGAAGGTTATGAGATAAAAAAATTCGCCCAGGCCAATCACGATTATTACCGGATCTCCATGAAATCGATCAAACGTATTTTGATCGTCAGCCCGGTGACTGAATTTTTGGGCTGCCTGGCGGGGATCACGGTTTTCTTCTGGGGGGGCAGGGAGGTTATTTCGGGGAAACTTTCTTTCGGAGTTTTCGGCCTTTTTCTCGGGGCATTGCTTTCGCTGATCCGCCCCTTTAAAAAGATCAGCCAGGTGCATTCCGTAAACCAGCAGGCAGTGGCAGCGAGCACGCGGATCCATGAGGTCCTGGATACCTTACCTTCTGTTTCGGAAAAGAAAGACGCCTGGCAGTTCTCCGGATTCTCGGGAACAATTACCTACGATGATGTCTGGTTTAGCTACGGGGAGAACGGTATTTTAATGGGAATTAAGCTGCAGATCAAAAAAGGGGAGATGGTGGCCATCGTCGGGCCAAGCGGCGCCGGGAAGAGCACGCTGCTGGATCTTTTACCGCGTTTTTATGACCCGAAAAATGGCCGCATCCTGATTGACGGGGTTGACATAAGAGAGGCATCACTAAGGTCTCTTAGGCAGTTAATCGGGATCGTTACGCAGGAGACGATACTTTTTAACGATACGATCAGGGCCAATATTGCTTACGGAATGGCCGAGACTTCCCAGAAAGAGATAGAGCATGCGGCCATCCTGGCCCATGCTCATGATTTCATCAAGAATTTGCCGCAAGGATACGAGACGCTGATTGGAGACCGGGGGACGAAACTTTCCGGAGGAGAGCGCCAGCGGATTGCCATTGCCCGGGCCTTGCTTAAAGATCCGCCTATCCTTATCCTGGATGAGGCGACCTCACAGCTGGATACCCAATCTGAGCGGATAGTCCAGGAGGCACTGGATACCTTGATTCACGGCAGGACGGTCCTGGTAATCGCCCATCGCCTTTCCACTGTACGTAACGCCCAGAGGATCATCGTGCTTGAAGCAGGCAGGATTGCCGAAGAGGGCAGGCATGAGGAATTGCTCAATAAAGGCGGTTTATATAGCAGGTTGTACAGGCTCCAGGAAGCAGAAAAATAGTAAAAAAGGTTGTTTATTTATGAAAATATGTTATACTAATTCTTTAATTTGCTGCATAAAACCAAAAACCCGCGCTTTTTTGCATTTTCCCGACATAAATAACTTTAAGTAAGGGACAAGTTCAATAAGCGGTAAAAAGGAGGAGTTTAAAAGTGCCATCAGAATTAATTAAACAATTACTGGAAGCAGGAGTTCATTTTGGTCATAAGACCGCACGCTGGAACCCAAAGATGAAAAAATATATTTTTGGGGGACGCAGCGGTATTTACATCATCGACCTGGAAAAGACAGAAGAGTGCATGATGCAGGCAAAGGATTTTCTACTGGATATCGCTTCCAAGGGGGAGTATGTCCTTTTTGTCGGAACAAAGCGCCAGGCCCAGGAAGTGATCAGGCAGGAAGCCGAGCGTTCGGGGATGTATTACGTGGCGGAACGCTGGCCGGGAGGGATGCTGACCAATTTTGCCACGGTAAAAAAGAGTATTAACCGCCTGAAGGCCATTGAAAAAATGCGCGTGGATGGGACTTTCGAGAAGTTGACCAAGAAAGAGATTGCCCGTCTCGAAAAAGAGGCCTCCAAGCTGCGGAAGAACTTTTCCGGGATCGTTCAGATGGAAAAAATGCCCAAGGCAGTTTTTATCATCGATACAAATAAGGAAGATACGGCGGTTAAGGAAGCGATGCGCCTGGAGATCCCGATTATCGGCCTGATCGACACTAATTGTAATCCCGACCTGGTGGATTATCCGATTCCCGGTAACGATGATGCCGCCAAATCAATAAAACTGATCACTACCTTTATCGCGGAGTGTGTGATTGAAGGAAGGAAAAGATTCCTTTCTTATCTTTCGGAGAGCGGAGTGGCGATGAAACAAGAGCCTGATTTGCAGGGTGAGCAGGGCCTGCTTCCGGAAGAAGAGGTGAAAATCAAAGAGATCGAAGAGATCGTTGAGACCGGTGTCGTTGACAAGGATGCGGCAGCGCGGGCGGCAAAAAAAGCCAAAAGCGGAAAGACGGCAGAAGAGCGCCCCAAAGACAAAAAGAAGGCATAAAAGATAATCAATAATAAAAGGAAGGTGTAAAGGAAATGGAAAAGGTATCACTGGAGGCAATCAAGGAACTAAGGAACATGACTTTAGCCAGCGTGGCTAATTGCAAGTCGGCCCTGGAAGAGACAAAGGGTGACCTTAAGAAGGCCGCGGATCTCATCCGTAAGCGCGGCCTGGAGGTTGCCGCCAGAAAAGGCGAGCGTGCGGCCAAGGAAGGCCGGATTGAGGCCTATGTGCACCACGGCAACAAGGTCGGGGTTTTATTGGAAGTAAATTGCGAAACTGACTTTGTGGCCCGTAACCAGGATTTTTGCCAGTTTACCAAGGACCTGGCAATGCAGATTACCGCCTTAAATCCCTCTTATATCAAGAGGGAAGATGTCCCGGAAGACGTGCTTGCCGAAGAAAAGGACAAAGAGAAATTCTTTAAGGCGAACTGCCTTATGGAGCAGGCATTTATCAAGGATCCGGGCGTTACGATAAAGGATTATCTCGGCAGCCTGCTAGCCAAGTACAGCGAAAATATCGTAGTCCGCAAATTTGTCCGTTATAAGATCGGCGAATAATGAATAAGGCAAAATATAAGAGGATTGTTTTAAAGCTAAGCGGCGAGGCGCTGCAGGGCAAGAAGCCGCACGGGATAGACCATTCTGTCCTGGCTTTGATTGCCTCGCAGATTAAAGAGATCAAAGAAGAGCTTAAAATAGACGTGGCGATCGTTTTGGGCGGAGGTAATATCTTCCGTGGACAGCAGAACTCCGGCTCCCTGGGACTGGATATGGACCGTTCGGTTGCCGACTACATGGGGATGCTCGCCACGATCATAAACGGGCTGGCTCTGCAAAACGTCCTTGAACTGGCCGGGGTGCCGACCAGGGTAATGACGGCAATTGAGATGCAAAGGATCGCTGAGCCCTATATCAGAAGAAGGGCTTTGCGGCATATGGAAAAAGGGCGGGTAGTGATCTTTGTCGCGGGTACCGGGAATCCTTATTTTACCACCGATACGGCAGCCGCTTTACGGGCAATGGAAATTCACGCCGATGTGATCCTGAAAGCTACTAAGGTTGACGGAGTTTATTCCGCCGACCCGCTGAAGGTAAAAGACGCGAAGAAATTCATCCGGTTAAAATATATCGACGTTTTAAAAAAAGGTCTTAAGGTAATGGACGCAACGGCGATCAGCCTGTGTATGGATAACCGGTTGCCCATCGTAGTATTCGATCTTAATAGAAAAGGAAATATCAAGCGGGTTATCCTAGGAGAAAAAATAGGCACTCTGGTAAATTAAAAGCAGGAGGCAATTATGACTGCCAAAGAAGTTTTGCACGCCACAGAAGAGAAGATGAGAAAGGCCTATGAGTCAGTGGCCAGGGAGTATGCGGAGGTGCGTACCGGCAGGGCCCATCCCGGTTTAGTGGAGGGACTGCACATTGATTATTACGGCACGCCGACCCTTTTAAAACAGCTGGCCTCGATCTCCGTTCCTGACGCGCATCTGATCACCATCCAGCCGTGGGATGTCAGCGCCATAGTCGAGATCGAAAAAGCAATCATGAAATCCAGTATCGGGATCACTCCTTCTAACGACGGAAAAGTAATCAGGCTTTCCGTGCCGCAGCTCTCCAAAGAAAGAAGGCAGGA
>JAQUQA010000122.1 GCA_028716305.1 Candidatus Omnitrophota bacterium
TACTCTTGGCGTGCTTGACGCCTTTGGCCAGCATATTGCGCAGACGAATCTTGCTTAGCCCGATAATCGCGGTTTCCGAGGCCGAGAAAAAAAACGAAAGCAGGGCCAGGATAAGTACCGTGATTAGAATAAAAGGGAAAGAAAAAGTTATGCCCATAGATAATAGATTTAGAGGCTTAGATGCCGGTAGATTTCATCCTGCTTAATTGTCTCTGGCCCGACCAGGGCAAGATTGACCCGCGAAGGTTTGAATATCTGCCGGGCAACCTCTCGCAGGTCGGCGCGGGTCACCTGCCTGACCTCCCGGACAATCTGTTCGAGGGTGAAAGTCTTATTTAATGTGACCATGGATTCCCCCAGCCAAAGCATACTATCCATGGTCTCTTCCATGGCCAAGGAAAGCTGCCCCAGGTAAAATTCCTTTGCCCGTTTGAATTCGTCCGGCCGAACCGGTATCTTCGCGGCCTTATCAAGTTCCTTACGGATCAAATCCAGTGATTGGCCGACCTTGCGGTTATCGATACCGGCATGCACCTGAAACGATCCGGTATCATGAAAACGCCTGACCTGGGTGCCGATCTCATAGGCCAACCCGCGCTTTTCTCTTAATTCGTTAAATAGCCGGCTGGACATATTGCCCCCCAGGATAACGTGTAAAAGCCCCACGGCATACTTTAAAGGGTGGTCGCGGCGGAATGCATGAAAACCCATCGCCAGGTGGGTCTGCTCCGTATCTTTATGAAAAATTCTCAGCCGGGGCTCTTCCTGCGATTGCCTGGCCTGCGAAAATGCGTTAACCTCCGCTGCCTTCAGGCCGCGGAATCGTTTCGCCACACTGCGGGCCAATTTATCTTCATCGACCACTCCGGCGCAGCTGACTACGATATTCATCGGAGTATAGGCCCGGGACTTAAAAGACAAAAGGTCCTTTCGGCTGATCCGGCTGACTGATTCCGGAGAACCGATGATCGGGATCCCCAGGGGCTGATCCGGCCATAATAAGGCATCCAGTAATTCGTGGACATAACTCTGCGGCTGGTCCCGGTACATCTTGATCTCTTCCAGGATCACCTGTTTTTCTTTCTCTACCTCAAGCGGAGGAAAAACCGGATCAATGACCATATCCGAAAGGATATCCAGCGCCAGCTCCAGGTAGTTACTGGGCATCTTAACCAGATAACAGGTCAGCTCTTCCGAGGTGAAACCGTTCAGCGAACCCCCAACCCCCTCGATCGATTCCTTGATCGCGCGGCAGCTGTATTTTTTGGTCCCTTTAAAAAGCAGGTGCTCTATAAAATGAGAGATCCCTTTCTCGTGATCATTTTCGTACCTTCCCCCTACCTTGATCCAGATCCCTAAAGATACCGATTGCATATCCGGCATGCGGCGGGTGATTATCCTTAAACCGTTTTCCAGCCTGCTTTTTCTAAACATGCTTCATCCTCGAGACGAAAGCGGCCACTTTCCCGGCCATTTGCGGATCATGACGATATTCTTTGATCTTACGCACGATGGCGCTGCCAACGATCACTCCGTCGGCAACCCGCAGGATCTGCCCCGCCTGGGCAGAGGTAGAAACCCCGAAACCGACGCAAATCGGCTTTTTGGAAACAGCCTTTATCCTCCTGAGATCATGCAAAAGTCCGGGGGGCAAGTTTTTACGGGTACCGGTAACGCCGGTAAGCGACACATAATAGATAAAACCCCCTGCTGCCGAAACAAGCTTTTTAGCCCGCCGGGCGCTAGTCGTGGGAGAAACAAACAGTATCGTATGTAAGCCATGCCGGCGCGCGCGGCTTAGAAAACTCCTGCCTTCTTCCAGGGGCAAATCAGGGATGATCACCCCGTCTACGCCCGCTGCCCGGGCCGCTAGAGCAAACCGTTCTTCTCCGAAACAAAATATCGGATTATAATAAGTCATTAGACAAATCGGCACCTGGGTTCTTTGCCGGACCTTTTTTACCAGGCGCAGGATATCCGCCAGGCAGACATTTTTTTTCAATGCCCGAAAAGAAGCATCCTGGATCACCGGGCCGTCGGCTAAGGGGTCGGAAAAAGGCACCCCTAATTCTATAATATCAACGCCCACCCGCGAAAGCTCCAGCACCAGTTTTTCGGTAGCCCCCAGGCTCGGGTATCCGCTAGTGATAAAAGCAATGAACGCCTTTTGCTTTAATTTTTTTAGATCGCTGAATTTCTTATCTATACGGTTCATATCTTTAGCCTCTGGGTAACAATACCCAAATCTTTATCTCCCCTCCCGGAAAGACAAACCACGACTATCGAATTCTTTCTGATCATGCGGCTCAATTTTTTTAAGAAGGCCAGCGCGTGCGAAGGTTCCAAAGCCGGGATAATCCCCTCCAGCTCCGAAAGCATTTTAAACCCTTCGATCGCCTCCCGGTCATTTACCGCGAAATATTTTGCCCTGCCGATCTTTTTAAAATAGGCGTGTTCCGGGCCAACCCCCGGGTAATCCAATCCTGCGGCAATCGAATGGGCGATCTTGATCTGGCCGTTTTTATCCTCCAGGACCCAGGACTTCGAACCGTGCAATACCCCGGGAGCGCCGGCGACCAGGGTCGCCGAATGCCTGCCGGAAGAGATCCCTTCGCCCGCGGCCTCGACACCGATCATTTTTACCTGCCGGTCCCGGAAAAACGGATAAAACAACCCCATGGCGTTACTACCGCCTCCCACACAGCCCACCAGATAATCCGGCAGCCTGCCCTCTTTTTTCAAAACCTGCTGCCTGGTCTCTTTACCGATTACCGTCTGAAAATCCCTGACCATCATCGGGTAGGGATGCGGCCCGGCCACCGAACCGATAATATAATAGGTATTACGCACATTGGTCACCCAATCGCGCAATGCCTCGGTCATGGCGTCTTTTAACGTCTTGGAGCCACTGGCCACCGGGATCACCTTTGCCCCGAGAAGTTTCATCCGAAAAACATTTTGGCTCTGACGGGCAATATCCTCTTCTCCCATATAAATCACGCATTCCAGGCCAAACCTGGCGCAGACCGTGGCCGTAGCCACTCCGTGCTGTCCGGCTCCGGTTTCCGCGATGATCCGCTTCTTGCCCATCCTGATCGCTAAAAGGATCTGCCCCAGGGTGTTATTGATCTTATGCGCCCCGGTATGCAGCAGGTCCTCACGCTTCAGGTAAATTTTATCGATCTTTAAAAATTTCCCCAGGTTTTCCGCCAGGTATAAAGGAGTCGGCCTACCGGCATAATCAGCCAGGAAATCATTAAGCTGGCGCCTGAATTTTTTGTCCTGCTTGAATTTAGCGTAATTACGGTTCAACTCTTCCAGGGCAAAGATCAGCGTCTCCGGGACAAAGCTGCCTCCTAAATCGCCAAAATGACCTTTTTTATCAGGTAACATATTCACCTCTTTAATGCTGGCCTTTCGCGGCTTTGATAAACTTACGTATCTTAGCGTGGTCTTTTTTCCCCGGGCTTACCTCCAGGGAGCTGCAGGCATCCACCCACTGCGGATGAGCCAGACAAATTGCCCGGCGCACATTAATATGGTTCAGGCCTCCGGATAAAAATACCGGTTGTTTTATTCTACTCAAGTGCGGCAGCAGTTTCCAGTTAAATTTTTTTCCCGTGCCGCCGTATTTGCCATAATCATAACTATCAAAAAGCACGGCGAATACTTTTTTGTAATTATTGACTCTTTCCGGTTCGAAACACTGATCAACCCTGAAGGTCTTGATCACCTTCTGCCCCTTAAACCGCACGCAGAATTCCGGGGATTCATCGCCGTGAAACTGCAGCATGTCCAACCGGCATAAACCGGCGATCTTTCTGATCGTTTTTTCCCCGGCATTGACAAAGATACCGATCTTGACCACTGTCTTGGGCAATCTGCGGATTATCTCGGCTGCCTTGAAGGGGGTAATATAGCGCGGGCTTTTTTTAAAAAAATTAAAACCCAGGGCATCGCAACCGGCTTGCACGGCGGCAAGCGCGTCTTCCAGGCTGGTTATCCCGCAAATCTTAACCTTGACCCTTGACCCCTGCCCCTTGACCCTTGACCCCTGCCCCTTGACCCTTGACCCCTGCCCCTTGACCCTTGACCCTTGACCCTTCGTATCTACCATCCCATCAACTCTTCAACTTTTCTGCCGATATCCTGGGACTCCATCAGGGCCCCGCCGATCAGGCAGGCGCTCACCCCCAAGATCTTCAGAAAAAGTACGTCCTGGTAACTCTTGATCCCGCTTTCTACCACCACAATCCGGTCTTTGGGGATAAGAGGGAAAATCTTTTCCGTATTCTTGAAATCCACTTCCAACGTATGCAGGTTACGATTGTTGATCCCGATCAATTTGACCGGCTTGATCTTCAGGATTTTCTTAAGCTCTTTTTCCTCATGCACCTCAACCAGTGCGCCCATCCCCAGGGTCGAAGCCAGCTCTACCAGCTCGTTAATCTTATCTACGGACAATAAATCTGCGATCAGCAGTATCGCATCGGCCCCCAGATAACGCGACTCATAGACCT
>JAQUQA010000123.1 GCA_028716305.1 Candidatus Omnitrophota bacterium
GCTGAATATCGATACGGTTTCCGGGATCCTGCCTAAAGGCGGGACGATCCTGGGAACCAGCCGGACAAATCCCTATAAGAAAGAAGGGGAAGTGCAAAAGGTAAAAGATAACTTCAACGCGCTTAAGTTGCACGCGCTGATCGCTATCGGAGGGGAAGATACCCTGGGAGTGGCCTCAAAATTAACCAAGGACGGCATAAGCAATATCGTGGGTGTGCCCAAAACTATCGATAACGACCTCTCCTGCACGGATTACACCTTTGGTTTTGATACCGCTTTGAATATCGCCACGGAATGCATCGACAGGCTGCACACCACTGCGGAAAGCCACCACCGGATCATGGTCTGCGAGGTTATGGGCCGGCATGCCGGATGGATCGCAATCGAATCCGGGATTGCCGGAGGAGCGGACGTAATCCTCATTCCGGAATTACCGATTGATATTGAAGAGGTCTGCCGGAGCATTAAAAACCGGCACGGCCGGGGCAAGACTTTCAGCATCATCGTAGTTGCCGAAGGCGCGCAATTTAAAAATAAAGACATGATTACCAAAGAAGAGAAACTTGATTCTTTCGGCCACGTCAGGCTCGGGGGGATAGGAGAAGCCCTCGCCCAGGAAGTCGAAAAACGCACCGGCTTCGAAACCCGGGTCAGCGTACTCGGCCACATTCAGCGCGGCGGAAGCCCCACCGCTTTTGACCGGATACTGGGTACCCGTTTCGGAGTAAAGGCGATGGAACTGGTAAAAAATAAGAAGTTTGGCAGAATGGCCGCTTTAAGCGGAAACAAGATCATCGATGTCGCGCTCGAAGATGCGGTTAAGGAACTCAAGACCGTAGACATGGAGCTCTACGAAATAGCAAAAGTATTTTTTGGTTAAAACCAAAGGGATGAAGAAATGAGAGACAGAATCAAAGATATCATTTTGCAAAGCATTCAGGTTAAAGAAGAACTTCTGCATACATCCATCGGAACAATTATCGAGATTTCCGACGCTGTAATTGAGTGCCTGAAAAAAGGCGGCAAAGTGATCCTTTTCGGGAACGGCGGTTCGGCCGCCGACGCGCAGCATATCGCCGCAGAATTTATCGGCAGGTTCAAGAAGGACCGTTCCGCCCTGGCGGCAATCTCCCTGACCACAAATACCTCGGTATTAACCTCACTGGCAAATGATTACGGATATGAGGTAGTTTTCGCCAAACAAATCGAGGCGTTGGGCCAGAAAAACGATGTGGTTATCGGCATCTCAACCAGCGGAAAGGCCAAAAACGTGCTCCTGGGGATAAAGCAGGCAAAAAAAATGAACCTTACCACCATCGCCCTTAGCGGAGGCGACGGGGGGGAACTGGCAAAATCCGCGGACATCGCCCTGGTCGTTTCTTCTTCACCGGTTACCGCCAGGATCCAGGAGGCGCACATAACCATCGGGCACGTCATTTGTGAATTAGTGGAGCAGACCCTTTGTCAAGATCAAAAATAAAGTCAATCGCTGAACTAAAAAAGATCGTCGCCGGGCTCAAATCCCGCGGTAAACGCATCGTTTTCACCAACGGCTGCTTTGATCTTTTGCATTACGGACACGTAAAATACCTGGAAGAAGCCAGGAGAAAAGGCGACCTCCTGATCGTCGGGGTTAATTCCGACCGCTCCATAAAACGGATCAAGGGGAACAAGAGGCCGCTGGTCAAGCAAATCGACCGGATCTCCACGCTGGCGGCGCTGGAAAGCGTCGATTATGCGGTAATTTTCAACGAAGAAACTCCTTTAAGGCTGATCGAACAACTCGCCCCCGATGTCCTGGTAAAAGGTTCTGACTGGGACAAAAGTAACATCGTCGGTGCGGATAGCGTAATAGCCAAAGGCGGAAAAGTGGTTACGGTAAGGCTCTTAAAAGGGCGTTCTACCACTGGACTGATAAAAAAAATTGCTGAAACTTTCTGAAAAACCGGTATACCGGATAATCGACGCTAATATAAACCGGGCAAAAGAAGGCCTGCGCGTCTGCGAAGAAATAGCGCGTTTTACGCTTGAAAACAGGACCTTGAGTTCGAATTTTAAAGCTGTCCGGCACGCGGTCAGTGCCGCCTCGGCGAAACTGGCGGAAAAGATCGATCTAGCGGAATACCGGGAAAGCCGCGAAGATATCGGGAAAAATATTCTCGGCCGAGAATTAAGGCGCCGGAACATAAAAGATATCTTTCTGGCAAATATCCAGAGGGCCAAGGAATCATTGCGGGTCCTGGAAGAATTCTCCAAACTTAAAGATCCCAGGGTCGCCCTGACTTTTAAAAATCTGCGCTATGCGCTGTATGATATCGAAAAAAAATCTCTTAAGAAGATCTCGGATCTATCTGCTCTTGGATAAGGGCGTTGCCCGCGGACGAGCTTTAGGCGGCATCCTCAAGGAACTGATCCGGACAAAAGACATTGACATCATCCAGTTCCGGGACAAACTGTCGGGAAAAAGGCAGCTGCTTAAAGAAGCCTGGCTGGTCAAGGAAAAGCTGCGTGATACGGGAAAGATCTTTATCCTGAATGACCACCCGGATGTTGCCCTGGCGGTCGACGCTGACGGCTTGCACATCGGGCAAGATGATATTCCGCTCGGACTGGCACGCAGGATCATGGGTAAGAATAAATTGATCGGCATATCCTGCCATAACCTGCGGCAGGCGATCACCGCCCAAAAAAACGGCGCTGACTATATCAGCGTGGGGCCGATCTTCGCCACATCGACTAAACCGGAATACAGGCCGATCGGCTTAAAACTGGTCAAGGAATTGAAGCGGCAGATCAGGCTGCCTCTTTTTCTGATCGGAGGGATCGACAGCTCCAATATCGGCGATATCGCAAAGCTCGGGATCAAAAGATTTGCCGTCTCTAAAGCTATCCTGAAAAAAAATAACATCGCGCAGGCGGCGCATCAATTAAAATCCATCATAACAGACCCAAGATGACACAATTAGAATCCGCAAAAAATAACAAACTGACCCCCTTGATGAAAGCGGTTGCCCGCCTGGAAAACATCGGCGAAAATTTCATCCTTTTAGGCATCAAAGAAGGAAATATCGTCATCCCGGCGAACAATGGGCGCAAACTGAAAAATCCCTGCGGGATCGGTTACGGGCTGCGCACTAAAATTAACGCAAACCTGGGCACCTCAACCGATAAGTGCCGGATCGAAGAAGAAATAAAGAAATTAAAGGCTGCCTTAAAATACGGCGCGGACGCGGTAATGGACTTAAGCGTCGGGGGCAACCTTCCTTTAATCAGAAAACAAATCATTCGATATTCACCCGTACCGGTAGGGACCGTCCCGGTTTATGAAATTGCCGTGCAGGCACAGAGCAAAAAGGGGAATTTTCTTGATTTTGATATCGATGATATCCTGAAGGTGCTCTCCGCGCAGGCCGAAGACGGAGTAGATTTCTTTACCATCCATGCCGGAGTTACAAAAGACGCCCTGGATGTTTTAAATAACAGCAAGCGGATCCTGGATATCGTATCACGGGGCGGGGCGATCATGGCCGGATGGATCAAAAGGCATAAAAAAGAAAATCCTTTTTTCGAGCATTTTGACCGGGTCCTGGAAATTGCCCGCCGCCACGATGTGACCCTTAGCCTGGGTGACGGGTTGAGGCCGGGTTCGGTCTTTGATGCCACGGATAAAGCGCAGATCGCGGAATTAGAGACCCTGGGAAAGCTCACCCGCCGCTGCAGAAATAAAGGCGTTCAGGTAATGATCGAGGGCCCGGGGCACGTGCCGATAAATCAAATCGCGGAAAATGTCCGGTTGGAAAAAAGAATCTGTAATCAGGCCCCCTTTTACGTCCTGGGCCCGCTGGTCACGGATGCCGCCGCGGGTTACGACCACATTACCAGTGCTATCGGCGGGGCGATCGCGGCAAGCGAAGGAGCGGATTTCTTATGTTACGTGACCCCCTCCGAACACTTAAGGCACCCTTCGATCGAAGACGTAAAAGAAGGGGTGATCGCCTCAAGGATCGCCGCGCATGCCGCCGACATTGCCAAGGCAATTCCTTCGGCGCTGAACCGAGATAAAATTATCTCCCAGGCCAGGAAGAAAAGGGACTGGAAGAAACAGCTTAAATTTTGCATTGATCCGGAAAAAGCAACCAGTTATCGGGCAAGCTCCAGGCCAAACCTGAAAGATGTCTGCACCATGTGTGGAAAGTATTGTCCGATTAAGTTGACTGAAGAGTATCTTTGATAAACTGGAGTCAAAAAACTTAAACTCCGGTTCGGCGAGAGGCGTTCAGCGTAAATTCAGGACCATGAACCATGAACCAAGAACCAAGTAAGGTCACAAGACACAAGTCACAGGTCACAGGTTCGAACGGCGTTCGGCGAGAGGCGTTCAGCGAACGCGTTACGCGCAATACGCACGACGCACGACGCAATACGATGATTGCGGGTGTAATTCAGTGGTAGAATGACAGCTTCCCAAGCTGTATATGGCGGTTCGAT
>JAQUQA010000124.1 GCA_028716305.1 Candidatus Omnitrophota bacterium
CGATTGCCGGCCGGGTAAGAATAAGCCTGCGCACCTCCTGTTTTTTCAGTGCCTCTACGGCGCAGGCCATCGCCAGATAAGTCTTTCCCGTCCCTGCCGGGCCAAGGCCAAAAACAATGTCATTGGCTTTGATCGCTTCGACATAATCCTTTTGGCCTTTGGAGCGCGGCCCGATCTGCAGCGATTTGCCTGAACTCCGCGCCGCCGGCAAAATCGACGCATCGCTTTCCAGCGAAACGCCCTTTTTGCGGCTAAAATTCTTGATCAGGTTCAGGATATCCATTCTACCCGCGGCATCCTGGTTGAGCCTGATCACGTTTAGCAGGTACTGCAGGAGTTCAACGCTCGATCTGATATTGCCGGAGGTGCCGTTGATCTTAAGGTGCTCCCCCCGGACGGTTACTTTTACCTTAAATTCTTTCTCGACCGCTTTGATATTACGGTCATGCGGTCCAAAGAGGGCCTGCAGCTCCTCTTTGGACTCGACCTTGATAATCTTGTTCATTTATCCTTTACTTAAGATAACCCGCCGGTTTCACAGAAGGACTATCGATCTTCGGGATATTTATTGTCTGGCCCGGACGAATTTTATCGGGGCTCTTCAAGGTCTCTTTATTCGCCTCAAAGATCTTCATCCATTTTTTTGTTGTCCCATAGAACTTCTGAGAAATCTTCTGCAGGGTATCATTTTTCTGAACAGTGTATTGTTCGAATCCGACAGCTTCCATCTCCGGTTCCACGCTTTCGGCAAAACCGGTATCCATCGATTCTTCGTAAACAGCCTGTTCCTGTACAGGAGCGGCGACTTTTTTAGATTTTTCGAATTTGAACGGAGGGTGCAGCTCGATTTCCACAACCTGGGTAGTGCGGGTGGATTTTCTTGCCTGATCATTGTACTGCGGCGCGTTGGCCATCAGGTATCCACGGTTACCTCCGGTAAGGTCCTGATCTACCCTGTCCTTGGTAGCCTGATACGTCCTGACCACACACCCGGATAAAACGAAAGTGCTTAAGACCAATAACAGAAACAAAACATTGAATCTTTTCATGCCCCCTCCTTTTTAATTGTCGTGCGTCGTGCGTCTGGCGTCGTGCGCGAATGCGCAATTATCTATTCTATATTTTCGGTTTCTTTATTGCAAGGTTTAATTCATTCAACTGCTTTGGATCGACCTCTGAAGGAGCGTTCGTCAAAGGGCAGATCGCGGCGCTGGTCTTGGGGAAAGTGATCACTTCCCTGATGCTCGGTTCGCCGGCCAAAAGCGATAAAAGGCGGTCCACGCCAAAGGCAAACCCTCCATGAGGCGGCGCTCCAAATTTGAAGGCCTCTAGCAGGAAACCAAAACGTTTTTGCGCCTCTTCCTGGCTTATCCCGATGATCTTGAAGATCCGTTCCTGTAAGGCCGGATCATGTATCCTGATCGAACCAGAACCAAGTTCGACACCGTTTAAGACCAGGTCATACGCCCGTGATTTTGCCTCTTGCGGGGCAGCCTCAAGATTAGCCAGGTCCTGGGGCCGCGGAGCGGTAAAAGGATGGTGCTCGCTCTCCCAGCGCTTTTCCTCATCATTATATTTAAACATGGGAAACTCGGTTACCCAGAGAAAGGCAAAATCCGACTTGTTTTCACCCCTTAAATCGGGCTTATCGGTTTTAAACCTGGCCATGGCCTCCTGATAAGTCAGCCTGGCAAAAGGCGTCTTTAACTCAACTCCCTTTAGTTCCTTAAAGGCCAGACGCATCAATTCTTCTATCAGGGCGAAAATATCTTCTTCATCCGGAAAGGAAACCTCCATATCCAGCTGGGTGAATTCCGGCTGGCGGTCGGCGCGCAGGTCCTCGTCGCGAAAACACTTGGCGATCTGATAATACCTGTCTATCCCGGAAACCATCAGGATCTGTTTAAACAGCTGCGGCGACTGCGGCAAAGCGAAAAAACAACCGGGGTTTACCCGCGAAGGGACCAGGTAATCACGCGCCCCTTCGGGCGTGGACTTGGTCAATATCGGGGTCTCGGACTCGATAAAACCCTCCTGGTCGAAAAAATTCCTGATCAACTTATAAAGCCTGTGCCGCAGATAGAAATTATTAAAAACCCTGCTTCTCCTAAGGTCCAGGTAACGGTACTTCAGACGCATATCTTCGGTGAGTTCCAGGCTATCCTCGATCTCAAAAGGCGGGGTCTGGCTGCGGTTAAGGATCTCCACGTTTTTTGCCAAAAGCTCTATCTCGCCGGTAGGTAAATTAGGATTGACGTTGTTTGCCGGGCGGCTGTTGACCACGCCGCTGACCCTGACCACGAACTCCGCCCTTAACTCCTGGGCGGCCTTATAAGATTCACCCGCCTGGCTGGGAATAAAGGTAACCTGGGTAATCCCGTAACGGTCACGCAGATCGACAAAGATCAGCTTCCCGTGGTCGCGGCGGGTAGCTACCCAGCCGCAGAGCGTAACTTCTTTACCGGAATCGTTTTTGTTCAGTTGCCCGCAAGTGTGGGTCCTTAACATATATTTCCTATAATTATAGCGCAAAGTTTAAAGCGCAAAGCGCAAAACTAAAGCGTAGAATGTAAAGTTAGTTGTAAGTTGTAAGTTGTAAGTTGTAAGCTTGAGGTTTTTTAAATTTACGCAATACGCCGTACTTGGCACGTAATTTATAGTTTTACACTACAGTTTTACGTTTTAAGTTTTAGTTTTGATCTTTGCGTTTTGAGTTTTGAACTAGCTTCTCTTTCAGCTTCTCTATCAACTCTTGCCTTGATACTTCCTCTTGCGATCCTGCCGCCATATCTTTTACCATAACCACATTTTTTTTCAACTCGTCTTCACCCAAGAGAAGCACTAATTTCACGCCAAGCTCGTTTGCCGCGCGCATCGCCCCTTTTAAGGACCTGCCTTCGTAGTCTGTCTCGCAGGGTATGCCGTTTTTACGCAGCTGGTCTAGAAGGATCCTTCCTTCGCGGGAGGCTTCCTTGCCCAGGGTAACCAGGTAGGCAGTTAGCCCTCCCGTGGTTTTCGCGGCAGGTTGAGTAACGAGCATCAGCCGCTCCACACCAAAAGCAAAACCCACACAAGCCACCTTTGGCCCGCCCAATTCCTCAACCAGATTATCATATCTTCCGCCGGCGCCCAGGGCATCCTGCGCCCCCAATTGGCCATGCTTGACCTCGAAAACCGTCCGGGTATAATAATCCAGCCCGCGCACCAGATGCCGGGCAACCTCATATTTAACACCCAGCCCATCCAGCCCGCTTCTGACTTCTTTAAAATGCTCTTGGCAATCCGCGCACAAATGCTTATCCTGAAGTTTTAATTTCGCGGTTATCTGCTTACATGCCTCATTCTTGCAGTCTAAGATTCGCAAGACGTTCTTATTTAACCTCACCTGGCATTCCTGGCAAAGGGCCGCGGCCTCATCTTTGAGCTCTTTCTCTAAAAGCTGGACCAGCTTTTTCTTATCCTCGGGGCAGCCCAGGGTATTAATCTGTATCTGATAACCGTTTACCCCCCAGGACCTTAGCAGGGTGTCGGCCAAAGAGATTACCTCTATATCAATATTCGGGTCAATCGAACCGATAGCCTCCGCGCCAATATGATGGAACTGGCGCAATCTTCCTTTTTGCGGCCGTTCCAGCCGGAACATCGGCCCAAAATAGTAAAACTTGGAAAATTTTTTTATTTTATCTAAATTATTCTCGATGTAGGCGCGGACAATGGAAGCGGTCCCTTCGGGGCGGAGGGCATAGGTATCTTCTTTGTTCTTTATCAGAAACATTTGCTTCTGAACGATTTCCGCGAATTCTCCCAGGCCACGGCTAAAAAGTGAGGCCTCTTCAATTACCGGCGTGCGGATCTCCTGATAGGCATAATTACGCAAAATTCCGCGCGCAATCTCCTCAATCCACTGCCAAGAATAAACCTCTTCAGGTAAAATGTCTCTGGTACCCGGAACTCTTTTATACATTTTTTGTTTGTTTAGGTGTGAAAAAGAATCGGATTACTTCACCAGCTTTTTCATCTCTAAGCCTGGCTTGAAAACAACAACTTTTCTGGGTGGGACGGGAACTGCCTGTCCGGTGCGGGGATTTCTTCCGGTACGGCTCTTTCTTTGCTTGATTTTAAAAACACCAAAATTACGCAGCTCGATCTTCTCGCCTCTGATCAAAGCCTCGGTGATGCAATCAAAAGTCCTTTGCACAACTTTCTTTACGTCAATTTGCTTCAGGTTGGTTTCGTCTGATACTTTTAAGATTATGTCTTTTTTGGTCATTATCGGCCTCCTCTTGACGCTAACTATAATAACAACAAAAAGTTACGCTGTCAAGGGAAATTCTTGCCAATTTTTTAAGAAATCCGCTAAAAAATTATCCGGATTATTCTTTATTCTTGAATATATCCTTCATTTGTCTGCCGAAATTTTCAAAATCCTCGACCATATTCGAGATCTTATTGATCAGCTGGTCCGTCGGCTGGTTGGCAAG
>JAQUQA010000125.1 GCA_028716305.1 Candidatus Omnitrophota bacterium
TCAGCCAAAAGGCATTTGACCGCCGCCGGCACCCGCGCATTGACGTCTATCCGCCTTTTTTCTGCGTCCTGATGTATTCCTACTCCGGCAGTAATGAAGAGGGCAAGAGCCTTTCGGAGTTGATCAACATCTCCCGCGGGGGCGCGATGGTAGTTACGGATAAGAACAGGGTTTATCCCGGCACAAAAGTGCAGATGGTTTTTAAGCTTCCTTCGTTCAATGATACGCTGATTATCGATGCCGAAGTGATCAGGACGCATCAAATCCATGGGCATGATTGGTTTTGTTCCGGTTTGAAGTTTGAGGATACCGAACAGGCAGCGATCCACGTCTTGATCGATTTCATCCTGAAGCAAAAAGGCAAGGCCAAGGATCAACTGAAAGAACAGTTTGCTCCCGGCAAACGCGCCGGGGTTTAGGCGCCTGGCCGGCCGGCAATGTTTTTTTAGAAGGAGAAGAAGATGAGAGTTTTGACTTTCGCGCTGTTTTTTTTATTTGTTGTTTTTGGTTTTGCCGCCGCCCAAAAAGACGTGCCGCGCCTGGAAAAGGAAAAGGCCAGGGAATGCCAGAAGCTTTTTCAGGAGATCAAATATGAGCTTAAGCAAGGCAATTTCTGCGAAAAAGACGCTGATTGCCGAGCGGTTGCGATCCCCGAGGCCCATCAGGAGAGTTTTGGTTGTAAGGAATACCTGAACCAAAAAGTTGACCCGCAGCCGATTCTTAATAAAATGGAACGGTATAAGAAAGAATGCGGCAAGGGCGTTTTATGGATGGAGGGGGCCTGTTTTGCTCCGGAAGGCGTAGTTTGCAATAATAAAAAATGTATGCCTAAGATGCCGGAGAATTTACCGGCGGAAGCTAAAGAGCCGGTAAAAGAGGCAAGATAGCTATAAACTTAAAACTTAAAATTCAAAACGCAAAACTAAAACGTAAAACGCAAAACTTAACTTAAAACTCAAAGATAGGGCATAAATAGATTGGTTTTTAATTTTACGTTGTAGTTTTACGTTTTAAATTTCAGTTTTGACTTTTGCGTTTTAAGTTTTACGCTAATCTATGGAGCGGATATGGACTTTACACAGATCATAAGCAAAGTAAAAGAACTGCATTTCAACGAGATGCGCGCCGATGAAGCAGGGCGTTTCGAGGCGGTGATCGTTAAACAGGCGCTAGGGGAGCTGAAGCGCAGGCTGGAAGAGTATTTTGGCCAGCCGATTTTTCCTTCTGGGCAGAAACTTACCGCGGAGATCCAGCGCAGCATCGATTCAAACGGCGGGATCATGCCCGGCCAGACCCTTTATTACCGTTCACAGGGCAAAGAGGTTATTTTTGCCATGCTCTGGCCATGGTCGGATGGGCAGCATATCACTATTAAGATCATTCAGGAATAAGAGGTTTGCATGAAAAAAGAAAATAAGATTAACTGCGATGAATGCAAGAAACAGCATGCCTGCTGCCTGACCGGGGCCTGGCTGGACCTGGAAGAGGCAAAAAAGATCCTGGAATTGGGGATCCCCAAGGGTGATTTTTTTCACTTGGTCAAAGACGACAGCTACCCTTCGGGCTACCGCACCTCCACCAGTGTAGGTAATAATCCGTGTGTGTTTCTTACCCGCACCGGCCTCTGCAGTGTTCACAAGATTAATTATGACCTGAAGCCTGTTCACTGCAAGGAGTTTCCTTACGAAAACGGAAAACTTTCCCCGGTGGCAAAATATCTTTGTCTGGCGGTCAAAGCAAAACGTAAATCCGGCAGAAAATCGGTTTCCCCGGTTTAATCCGGGAGAAGCGATGCCGGAGGAGCCATGTGATATCGCGGTTTTTGGCCGCGAAGGCACAACTACAAATTGGATCAATCAATGAAGAAAACCCCGCGGATCAATTGCCAGGAGTGCCGAACCCAGCATAAATGCTGTGAATTCGGGGCCTGGCTGGACCTGGATGCGGCAAAAAAAATCCTCGAGCTGGGGATCAAGGGCGCAGATTTTTTCCACCTGGTCAAAGATGATAGTTACCCTTCCGGCTACGCGACCTCTACCAGCGTGGAAGACGGCCGGTGCGTGTTTCTTACCAAAAAAGGGCTTTGCGCCATACATAAGATCGACTACAGCCTTAAACCCGCCCACTGCAAGGAATTCCCTTATGAAGACGGCAAATTGTCCCCCTTCGCCAAATATCTTTGTGTCGCCGTAAAGTCAAAACCTAAGAGAAAAAAGAAGAAATCACCGGGCAGAAAATGATCCGATGAACCAATTCGCAGAAAAAACACTGGATTTTGTGGACAGGCACAAAACGGTCTTCTTCCTGCTTTTGCTGCTGCTGCTCTTAAATACCTGGCTGCGGGGTTATGTTGCCACCAGGGTCCTGGAGTATCAGACAATGGAAAAAAGTTACAAAAAACTGGTTAAGTCTTACCAGAGGGGTGGCATGGAAAAGCTTAAAGAGGAGCTTAAGGAGAGCCGCCGTAAGGCCAAATCCCTTGCCGAATACAAATTCCTGGATAACGCTAATTTGCGGCTCTGGATGGCGGATGAGCCCAAGGAATATCTTACGGGACTGCTTGCTGAAAGGGGCAGGGTCGTGGAGCGGTTAAAGGCCATGCTTTTTACCTTGAATATCATTACGCTTTCCCTGCTCACCGGCAAACTGGTCGCTAACTTTATCGGCGGCTTAAGAAGAAAGCAATAGGCGATATCTTTGTTTGATGATAGAATGGTTTTGTAATTCTTTAAAAGAGCAAGGAGGAGAGAAAGTGACCCGGTTATTAAGAATTTTCGCGGTGCTGTTTTTGATATCTTTTTGCCAGCAAGCTTCCCGGCAGGCCTGGGCGCAGCAAGGCGCCAGCGCGGTGGTCAGGTCCGCGGTCAAGAACGCGGAAACACTGGCTGACGAGTTCAGCGAAATCGCCATGAAGAAGTTTGAGTCGCTGGGTGACTCCCAGTTGTCTTATCCTATAATCAGTTCCCGGGTGCGTGACTACGCACTGAAGATGTTCCAGTTATTGGTCCAGGCCGATCTCCCCGCGGCATCTATCGAAACGATCAAGAATAGCGCCGCCGCCTGGTATGGAGAGGCGCTGGAATCCATTTTTAAGGGAAGGAACATGGACCAGGCCGCCCAGCAGTACTCGCGGGATATCAGCGAATTATTCAGCCAGGAGCATCTGGGTATCGACTTGCAGTCTCAGCTGGTCTCTCAGGCCAGCTTGAGTTTCGAGGAGATGGAATCATTTTTTCAGGATACCCTGTCTTTCTCCGGAGACATGGAAAGATAAAACCGGGGGTGAAGCGGCGTAAATGGAGGTAAAATGGCGACAAAAAAGATCCTCATCGCGGATGACGAAAAAGATATTTTAGATATCCTGGGAAAAAAATTCGCCCAAGATGATTATGAAGTGATTACCATGCTCAGGGGGGAGGGGATCCTGGAAAAATGCCGGAAATTCAAGCCGGACCTGGTGATCCTGGATATCGTCCTGCCTGATATCGACGGCTATGGTATCGCGCTCACCTTAAGGGCCGATGAATCCCTGAAAGATACCCCGATAATTTTTATGACCGGCACTGACCTGGAGTATTCCGGGATAGAAAAAAGGCTGACCGAGCTGGGGTATTGCGGTTTTATCAGTAAGCCGTGCACATTCGAAGAGATCAAGGAGAAGGTTAAGGAAGCGATAGAGAGTCAGGAGAAGTAGTTCGTATTGCGTACGGCGTATTGCGTATTGCGAAAAATTTACGCAATACGCAATACGCACTACGCATAACGAATTGAGGCGTGAAGATGAAAACTTTGATCATTTACCATTCAGAAGGGCACAAGAATACCGAGAAGGTGGCCAGGGCAATACAGGAGGTCCTGGGGGCGGATTTGGTTGAAGAGAGCAAGGTTGATTTTAATTCACTGCAACAGTATGACCTGATCGGATTCGGCGCGGGGATATATTTTTCGGCCCACCACGCCGCGCTGAATGATTTTGCCGGGAAGCTTCCCGAGCTGAACAAAAACGTTTTTATTTTTTCGACCAGCGGGATCGGGACGGTGCGTTTCCATAAGGCGCTAAAGAAGATCCTAGAACAGAAAAAATGCTGGATAGTCGGGGAATTTTCCTGCAAGGCCTTTGATACCTTTGGCCCTCTTAAGCTTGTCGGAGGGATTAATAAAGGCCGGCCGAATGAAGCCGACCTGGAGAATGCGCGTAAGTTTGCCCGTTCACTGCAGGTTGGCGGGAGGCACGCTTGAAGTGCCCGAAATGCAACGCGGAAAACGAAAATTGGGCGGTGAACTGCGGCAAGTGCTTCGCACCGATGAAGTCCCCGGATGGAGAGGTTCTTTCCGCGGGCGGCCCCGGGCGCAAGAAACGCGAACCGGGATTGGCCCTGGTCTTGAGCCTGCTTTTTGTGGGGCTGGGCCAGGCCTATAACGGGCAGCGTAAAAAAGCCTACTTCTTTTACCTGGGATACCTGA
>JAQUQA010000126.1:0-1414 GCA_028716305.1 Candidatus Omnitrophota bacterium
AGGATTTCCTTGATCTCTTCTTTTTTAATATCCCTTCTTACACCGCCGATGGTATTAATCCCATAGTTAACGCGATTGCCGCTTAAAGCCGCCAGAAGATCCATAACAATCTCGCGGTCGCGCCAGGCATACATTAAAAGCGTGTCAAAACCGATCTCATGGCCGGCAATCCCCAGCCACAAGAAATGGCTGTGGATGCGTTCCAGCTCCCCGATCAAGGTGCGGATATAAAGCGCCCTCTGCGGCACCTCCACCTTGGCGATCTCTTCGACGGCTTGCACAAAACAGGTCGAATGAGAATGTGAACATATCCCGCAGACGCGCTCGATAAGGTAGAGATCCTGGGTATAGCTCCTTTCTTCGCAGGCCTTTTCGATCCCGCGGTGGTTATAGCCTAACCTAATGTCTATCCCGAGTATCTTCTCCCCCTTCAACGCCACGCTAAAACTTTCCGGTTCTTTTAATGACGGGTGTTGCGGCCCAACCGGGATCTTGAACTTATGCGTATCATGCATTCTTAAATTCCTCCTTACCGGGCTCCTCCTGCTTCGGCCTCCAATCTTTACGCAAAGGGTACTCTCCCCGCGGCCAATCGTCTGTCAAAGGATAACGATTTCCGCTGGGGAGGCCATGGACTTGCGCGCCGAATAAATCAATGAGTTCACGTTCATAAATTTCCGCGTCGGGAAAATATGGAATAACCGTTTCCAGCACCGGCTTTTCTTTGGGAAGACAAGTCTCTAAATTAAGCACCAGGCCGTTTTCCCGGGAGAGATGATAAATAAAACACAAGTTTTCTCCGGAATCAACCCCGGTAATTGTGCATAAATGATCGAGGTCCTCACGGGTCATCGCGAATTCCAGGACCTCCCGGAAATTGGCATAGGCAACTTTAATTGATATCCTTCTGGGGCGCGCGATGGTGATATTTCCTTCCAGAAAAGGAAACTGCTGCCGGAAGTCATCTCTTATCTGTTCCTCTAATTGCATAGGCTCCTCTGTATCTTCATTCGACTACCAGGGGAAGTTTCGCCCCTTCTTCTTCCTTAAGGCTGTTTAATAACTTTACCACTCCGTCAATGATCGCCTGCGGGCTGGCCGGGCAACCCGGGATATAAAGCGATACCGGAATCACGGCATCCACCCCGCTTGCCACGTTATAACACCCTTTAAAGACACCCGCGGTGCAGGCACAGCTTCCCACGGCAACCACAAATTTTGGTTCGGCCATCTGCTCATAGATCCTTTTTAAACGGCATTCGATCTGCTTAGTTACCGGTCCGGAACAAACCAGCACGTCGGCATGGCGCGGCGTTCCTTTAAGCAGTATCCCGAAGCGCTCCACGTCATAGATCGGAGTAAGCGCGGCGACAATTTCGATATCGCAGGCGTTACAGGCCCCGGTATTAAAATG
>JAQUQA010000126.1:1514-4449 GCA_028716305.1 Candidatus Omnitrophota bacterium
ACGCCGGTTATCTAATCCTTTATCGTCCTTAATTTTCTTACGTCAAGGCTCTGATTCTGGCGGTGCAGGTTCAACACCACCCCCGTGGCAACGACGATCACCACTACTTCGATAACGATCAGTGTGATTACCAGCGCCTGGGTCATTACCGGGTGGCCGCTGATATACCCGGCCAGAATCAGGAATAAAGTGATCGCCTTAATCAACAGCTCCAGGCCGATGAGGGCCCGGATCAAATTATAGGTTACTAGCATGCAATATAATCCGATGATCACCAGCATGATGATAAAAATACAATACGGCCAGAATAAACTCAGTGCTTGAGCGGTCATTTCTTTCTTCCTTCCTTAAAGAGTATGGCTACCCCGAATACGCCGGCCAAAAGGATCGTCACCTGCCCGATCAGGTCCAGCTGGCGCATATTCCAAAGCACCTCACGCACATCCTTCTGGGTCTCCGCAGGGGGCACCTTGATATTAAGCCGGATGTCCAAAAGGCTCAAGGCGGTCCCCACGATCACCACGATAAAAGGCAGATACCAGAAACGGGTCAACCTGTCCTTCATATGCTTGATCACCTCTTTCATGGTCATCGGCTCGGTAAGGCTGATAGTGCTGATGAAAACAACCGAGATCAACCCGGAACACACCGACAGCTCAAAGACCGCCGCCAGGGGTGAATCAAACCTGAATAACAGGATGGTTAGAATGGCGCTGACCAGCGCCAGGCCGATGGCCGAACGCAAAAGACTCCTGGTCATCACGGTCCAAAGAGCCGCCAGGATCAGAGCCAGCAAAATAACTATGTCTAAGGTCATGTTCATCTTTTTAAAAACTCATTTAATGATCATGCCGGCCGGAAGGGCAAAATTTTCCAGGATAAAAGGGAAAAATAATCCGGACACGATCACGATCAGTGTAAGCAATAATGTCGGCAGGATCACCCCCGGCGAGGCCTCTTTCACGTTTTCCATCTCCCCTGCCGGTTCGCCGAAAAAAACCCTGCGCTGCATGGAGATGATATAGGCAAGCGTAATCAGGCTTGCTAAAACCGCGATTACCGCGTAGGCATAATGCCCGGAGCCCCAAAGCGCGATGATAATTATCAGTTTGCTCCAGAACCCCGGTAAAGGCGGGATCCCGGCAGTTGACAAGCCGGCCAATAGCGAAGAAACGGCGGTCAGGGGCATCTTACGGGCCAGGCCGCCGAGTTTATCCATCCGGCTCGTCCCCGTCTGGATCTTCAGTGCCGCTGAGTTAACGAATAAAAGCGATTTAAAGATCGTGTGATTAAAAAGATGGAAGACCGCTCCCGCCACCCCCAGGGCCGTTCCGCAGCCAAAACCCAGGACGATGTAGCCCATCTGGCTGATGCTGGAATATGCGAGCATACGCTTAAAATCGTTTTGCGCCAGCGCGTCCAGCGCGCCGATAATAATGGAAACCGCTCCAATCAGCATCAGGACGTTTCCAATGGGGATACTGAACCCGAAAATCGCGCTGGTCACCCGCATCAAGGTATAGATCCCCATCGCCTTGGTGGCGATGCCGGCAAGAAAAACGGAAACCGCCGAAGGAGCCGAAGAGTAGGCGTCCACCAGCCAGCCGTGAAAGGGCACCAGCCCTGCCTTGATAAAAAGCCCGCTTAAAAACATGCCAATGGCAAAAATGCCCAGGAAATCATGCGGAGAATTCCTGATCGCCTCGTGCATCAGGGAAAATGAGGTCCCACCGGAAATAAGGATTATCAGCGAGATTGAAGCAAGCATAAGGATTGTCGCTATCGCCGAAAGGATCAGATATTTAAAAGTCGCTTCCAGGGCCTCTCTTCTCTTGTAGAAGGAGATCAGCATAAAAGAAGAAACCGAGGTTATCTCGATAAAAACATAAAGGGAAAAAACATCTTTTACCAGCACGATCCCGTTTAATCCGGCCAGGGCAATCAATAAGAGGCTGAAGAAATTTAATTTTTCATCGGCATCGGCATTTATGTAACGGCCCATGAAAACCGAGATAAAAACCACTAACCCGATGCAAAAAAGCATGATCTCGCCCAGACCGTCAATGGCCAGGTCGAATTTAAAAAGATGATCCAGCCATGCGAAATCGAGCTTCCAGAAAAAAGAATCCGGGAACAGGACGAGGAACATCTGGAACAGGCAAAGCGCCGCGGCCAGCCAAAAAGCCGCTCTTTTTAACCCCCGAAAAGGCAGGTTCAAAAACATCAAAATGAATAACGGGACAATAATAAACAGGTAAAGCACTGCTTTTTCCCCTTCCTAAAATTTCTTTGAATAAATCAGCGTCAGCATCACCATAAAGATCCCCACCAGCGACCACCAGAGATAGACGATGTAATTAGCCGTGCGTAGCTTGATCAGCCTGCCGACAAAAAAGCCCATGGTTTGTGGAACGAGGCCGTTATAGATCCGGTCTATTCCCCTGTCCAGTCTCCAGCAGGCCCGGGAAACAATACCCGCCAGCTTTAATCCGATATCATAGGGATCAAAAAAACGCGCTTCCGCTTTTTTGTAAATCCGGGAGAGACCCGGCGCGTAATGGATAAAATCCGCGGCCCGTAAGCCGCTTCCCGTCATGACCGTCCCAAAAAGGTGGTAGGCCAGCGCTGCCACCAAGACCCCAAAAGTAATGATAACCAGCTTGGGGCTGATCGCTCCGAGCAGAGAATCTGCGGCAAATGCCCCCTGCCCAAAGACCGGAAGTATCAAATTGGAGACCGCGAAATTATGCTTTAAACCGAAAAACACGCAAAAACCCGCCAAAACGATCATCGGCGCGACCATGGCAAAGGGGGCCTCTTTGACGCTGCGCTGTGGATCGTTAAATTTTCCCAGAAAAACCGCATGCCCCAGCTTTAAAAACGAGATTGCCGTAAATAATGAACCCAGCACGGCGCATAAATAAAAAACCACCCC
>JAQUQA010000127.1 GCA_028716305.1 Candidatus Omnitrophota bacterium
ATTATCGGGGTCCTGGCGGCAATGGTTATGCCCAGGCTGGTGGGGCGTTCCGAACAGGCGAGGGTTGCCGCGGCCAAGGCCGATATTACAACCATATCGCTGGCCCTGGACCTTTTTGAGATGGATATCGGCTATTATCCGGACACACTTGATGACCTGCGCAAGAATCCCGGTGCAGGCGATCTCTGGAAGGGGCCGTATCTTAAAAAAGACCCTAAGGACCCCTGGGGCAGGGAATACGAATATGAAAAGGCCTCTGAGGAAGGAGATTATAAGCTTTGCTCCAAAGGGCCTGACGAAGAAAAAAGCGAAGATGATATCTGCAATACCGGCGAATAGCGATGCCTCAGAAAAAGAGGTCTTTTACTTTTATCGAGCTGATGGTGGTGACCTTGATCGTCGGTATCCTGGCGGCTGTCTCTTTGCCGGCATTTAAATCTGCCTATGATAACCTGCGGATGAAGGACAGCGCGGCCCGGCTGCAGGGTTTTATCGGTTATCTGCGTGCCCAGGCGATTACCGGGGAAGAGGTTATTTATTTATCTTACGATAACGAAAAAAAAGAATTCTCTGGCCGCAGGGTCGCCGGGGAAGGGTACCTGAAAACCCTTGTTTTCCCGGATGATCTTTCCGTGGAGATATCCGGGATAATCAACCCCGAAGAAGAAAATATCTTTTTTTACCCGGACGGCCGGATCGCTGCCGCCCAAATCAAGCTGACCGACAGCCGGCAGAGGAGCATTGCCTTGATCACGGGAGGGATGTTTGAGGGCAGTAGAGTTGTCAGTGATGGGTCCAAGGAGGATCTTGATGGCCTATAAGGCGCAGGCACTTTGCTTATCTGAAAATAAACGGGGTTTGAGTTTATTGGAGGTAATGGTTTCAGTGGGGATCCTGGCGGCCGGCATTGTTTTTGTCCTGCAGGCATTGTCTTTCTGCGCCAAGAGTGCCGGAGTGGTCGCAGATAATGTTCAGGCGGTATTTTTGGCAGAGGACATTTTGCAGCGGCTTGAGTATGAAGCCGGTTCAGCCGGTATCAGCCAGCAGGAGGCCGGGGGCCGCTTGGGAAAATTCCTCTGGTCATACCGGATTTCCTCCGATCCTGACCTAAAACTATGGGAACTGAGATTCGGACTCAATTGGGAAACTTCGCGCAGAAAAGATAACCTGGTCCTGACAACCTATTTAAAAAATGGATCATAGAAATCAGCGGGGTTTGACGTTACTGGAGCTTTTGATCGCCGGCAGCATCTTTGTGGTGGTGATGGCTACTGTCTATGCCGGATTCTCTTCGGGGGTCTTTGGTGTGCGCGATATCGAAAAGAAAATCGGGTTCTCGACGGGCGCAAGCAGGATCATGGGAAGTATCAATAAGGACCTGAGAAACGCCTTTATATTTAAGGAAAACCAGGGCGGCCTTTCCGGGGATGAATCGGGGATGGAGTTTTTCAGCTTGACCGATCTTTACTCCGGGGAAGAAAATAATTTTGCCTTCTCCCGGGTGGCCTATACCCAGGACGGGGAAAAGCTTTTTCGTTTGTGCAAGACCGGAAAAGAGGCGCTTAAGGATGATTCCGTAATCTTGCCCGAAGAGATCTCCCGGCGTACCCGGATTGAATTTGAGTATGGCTATATCCCGGCCGGTGAGGATGAGATCCGTTTCAAGGATTCCTGGGGAAGATTGCAGCCCGGGGCGCCGGAAAATGATGAAAGCGGGCCGTATCCTCTGGCCGTGAAAGTGACCCTGACGTTCGAAGGTAAGGAAAGTTTTGAGCGTACAATTTATCTATTCCCGTATTCCTGATGAAGAAAGATGAACGTGCCCAGGTTTTTATCATCATCCTTTGGGTGCTGGCGATCCTGGCCTTGCTGGCCGTTGGCATCGGTCGAAATACCTCTTTAGCTTTAAGGCTATCCGGATTCCAGAAAAAGAAATTGCTAACCCTTTATCTGGCCAGGGCCGGCCTGCTGCGGGCCATCGCCGAGATTGCGAAAGACCCAACCCCGGCCTATGATGCCTCCTCCGACAGCTGGGCGGATAACGAAGAGGTTTTTAAAAAAATAGTCATCCCTGAAGACGAAAACGGTTTTGCCGTGGTAAGCTATGTTTACGAAGAGGGCGGAGAAGAAAAAGAGAGATTCGGCGTCAGGGATGAAGAGAGCAAAATAAACATTAATACTTCCGGGCAGGAAGTTTTAGCGGCCCTTTTGGAAAGATCCGGCCTGGCCAGCGCCGACGCGCTGATCCTGGCGGATAATATTCGTGCCTGGCGCAGTTCCCTGGAACTGGTCCCTGCGCAGGCCAGGGATTATCAGGGGATCGGTTATTCCTGTAAGGGCGCGGCGTTTGCCAACGTCCAGGAGCTGCTTTTGGTCAAAGGGATGGATGAAGAGGTTTTTGCCGCACTGCAGCCGTTGGTAACCGTTTTCAGCAGTTCCGCCGTAAATATCAATACCGCCGCGCCGGAACTCCTGGAAGTGCTTTTATTTGCGGCCAGGCAAGCCGCCATCGATTCCGGTTCGCCGGTGACCGGAAATACGCAAGAGGCCTTAAGTAAAATACTGCAGTATCGCCAGGAGCATGGTTTTTTTACCCAGGAAAACCTGAACAACCTATTGACCCTGCTGGCCTTGAACCCCGCCGATTTTTCGGCGTTAATCAACGAGTTCAGTAAATTAGTCGTTGTCCAATCCGTTAATTTCCGTATAATAACTACAGGGAGAATGAATTCCGGCAAGGTGCATTCGCTGATCGAGTGTGTGTATAACCGGCAAAAAGCAAAACCGGTTTTTTATCACGAAAGATAGCAGGCGCGATGGCTAGAAAAAATAAGAACACTGTTTTTATTTTTCAGATAGTCGAGAATTACCTCAAGCTGGCCAGCTGTTCCGTGGGGCATTCCGGGATGGAGATCCATGAAATAGAACTGCTGGAATTTCCCGGGCAGGCCGAAGAAAAAAAGATACAACAGGAACTTAAAAGCGCTTTTCAGAGGATGCAGTATCGCAATGAACCGGTTTTTGTCTGTCTGCCGCGCCTATTGGCAACCTGCCGTTATATCAAGGTCCCCAGCAGGATCCCACAGGAGATAGAAAAGATCGCTTCTTATCAAGCTTCCCGGTATCTGCCTTATCCGGCCAACGAACTGGTGACCGGATTCGAGGTCATCTCCAGCGACAAAGACGGTTATTCCCATGTCAATCTTATTGTCGTACAGCGTAATACCGTTGTCAGGTATTTGGATCTCCTCTGCGGGTATAAACCGGCAAAGATAAATATAAATTTAAGTTCTTACGGGCTGGCGGGCCTTTATAATTATTTAAGGCCGCGTGAGCCATCTCCTGTAACCCTGGTTGACATAGACGCGGCACAGGCGGAGATTGCCATAGTTTCCCAAGGTAAGGCGATCTTAAGCAGAAGTATCAAATTTAACCGGCAGGGCGACTTGACGGGTTATCTCTTTGAGGAATTACGCAGGACCCGCGAGGCCTACCTTAAGGAGACCGCCGGAACAATCGGAGAAAAGGTATTTATTTTCGGTCAAAAAAAGACGGCACAGGCTTTCGGCGATTTCCTGAAAGTGCAGCAGGGGTTTTCCGTCGAAACCATGGTTTTCGACCGGAAAATCAAGTTCTCGGATAAGGCGCAGGAATTGGTAATGAATTCGCAATTTTCTTTTTCCGCCCTGATCGGAACCCCCCTGGAAAAATTGCCGGAATCGCTGAATTTAATACCCCGGGAAGCGAAAAGAAATGCCAGCCAGGCGGTTTATTTTAAGAGCCGCTTTAAAATTACCTTGCTTTTGGCTGGGCTGATCGCGGTCTGGGGGGTGGCGATTTTGAAAAACCTGGATAATAAAACAAAATACCTGGAGCAGCTAAAAGTACAGTTGAGCCGGGTCAGCAAAGAGGCCCGGCCGCTTGAGAAGAAAGAGCGCATGCTTAAGGCAATGGCTTTGCGGCCGCAGGACAAGTTTAACACTCTTGACGTCTTGAATGGGGTCTACCGCAGCATACCTGCGGATGTTGTGCTGACCTATTTGGTTTATGATGAATCACAACAGCTGAGCCTGAGAGGGAATGCCGGACAGCTCAATGATGTCTTTAAGTTTGTGCAGCAGCTGGAGGGGGCGACTGTTCTCAAGGGGTTTAGCGTAAAGGTCAGGTATGCGACAAAGCGGGCCACTTCTTCCGGAGAAACGGTAGATTTCGAAATTTCCTGCGCAAAAAGATGAAAAGACTGCTTTCTAAAAGGGAAAAAATTGTTTTATGGGCGACGATTTTGATCGTCGGGTCGAGCATATTGTTTTCTACGGTCCTGGATCCGTTTTTTTCAAAAAACGCCGACCTTAACCAGCAGATCGGTTCGACCAAGAGAAAGCTGCAAAAATACCTCTGGCTCTTAAAACAAAAAGATGTCCTGGATAAAGGTTTTTCCGGTTCGCCTC
>JAQUQA010000128.1 GCA_028716305.1 Candidatus Omnitrophota bacterium
GTCAGCGAATTGATCAAGGCGGGTTTTGATACCCTGATCGCCGCCGGTTATCAGCCGGAGATCGCCTATTTTGAGGTGTTGCATGAATTGAAGCTGATCACCGACCTGGTCCAGGAAAAAGGTATCTCCGGTATGCGCCGGGGAGTCTCCAACACCGCCTGTTATGGCGACCTGACCCGGGGCCCCAGGATCATTACGGCCAAGACCCGTAAAGAGATGCAGAAGATCCTCAAAGAGATCAAGTCGGGAAAATTTGCCAAAGAGTGGATCAAGGAAAACGAAGATGGGCGTCCTAATTTCAACCGCCTGCTTAAAGAAGGGGATGAGCATCTGATTGAGAAAGTGGGCAAGCAGTTGAGAGAAATGATGCCGTGGATGAAGAAAGCGTAAAAGGCAAAGCGAAAAACGCAAAACTAAAGCTTAAAACTAAAAACGTTTTGAGTTTTACGCTGTAACTTTGCGCTTTGAGTTTTGAACTTTAAGCTAAAATTATGGAAAAGATAATTATATTTGATACGACCCTGCGCGACGGGGAACAGGCGCCGGGGGCGTCCCTGAACGAAGGGGAAAAAGTGGAAATAGCCAAGGCCCTGGCCGCGATGGGGGTGGATATCATCGAGGCGGGTTTTCCTGTTTCTTCTCCGGGGGATTTTTCTGCCGTATGCGCGGTGGCCAGGTCGGTTAAAGGCCCGGTGATCTGCGGATTGGCCAGGGCGATAAAGAAGGACATCGAGGCTGCCGCCCAGGCGCTGGCCAAGGCCCGCCGCAGGCGCATCCATGTGTTTCTGGCCACTTCCAAGATCCATATGAAGTACAAGCTAAAAAAAGCGGAAGACGAGATTATGAAGCTGGCCGTGGAGAGCGTCAGGTACGCCAGGAAATTCTCTTGCGACGTCGAATTTTCCCCGGAAGATGCCTCGCGCAGCGAGCGGGAATTCCTTTTTAAGGTGGTGGAGGCGGTAATCGGCGCCGGAGCCACTACGGTGAATATCCCGGATACGGTTGGTTACTCCGAACCCGAAGAGTTCGGTAATCTGATCAGCCAGATCAGGGAAAATGTCCCGAACATAGGCCGGGCGGTTATTTCAGTGCATTGTCACAATGACCTGGGGCTGGGGGCGGCCAATTCCCTGGAAGCGGTAAAAAACGGGGCGCGCCAGGTAGAATGCACCGTTAACGGTATCGGTGAACGCGCGGGTAACGCTTCGATGGAAGAGATCGTCATGACCATTGCCACGCGCAAGGACATATTCAAAGGCTTAACCACTAATATAAAGAAAGAACAGATTTATAAGACTTCCCGGCTGGTAAGCAAGCTTACCGGTTTTGTGATCGCCCCGAACAAGGCGATTGTCGGAGCAAATGCCTTTCGCCATGAATCCGGCATTCATCAGGACGGTATCCTTAAGGAACGTTCCACCTACGAGATCATTAAGCCGCAGGATGTCGGATTTCGCGGGCTGGGCCTGGTCCTGGGCAAGCATTCCGGCAGGCACGCCTTCGCGGAAAGGCTGAAAAACCTGGGTTTTCATTTGAGCGGACCGCAGCTGGAAAAGGCCTTCTCGCGTTTTAAAATGCTGGCTGACAAGAAAAAAGACATTTTTGACGATGATCTGATGGCTATCGTGGAAGATGAGATTAAGTCCGCTAAGCCGTTGTGGCAGCTGGAGAGTTTTGAAGTTAATTCCGGAAACAGGATCTCTCCCGTGGCCAGCGTAAGGCTGAAGAAGAAGAACAGGCTTTTCGTCGGTTCTTCCACGGGTGACGGCCCGGTAGATGCCTGTTTTAAGGCGATGGAAAAAATTACCGCAATAAAAGGGGAACTTCTTGATTACCGGCTGGAAGCCGTGACCAAGGGGAAAGACGCGATCGGTGAGGTAAATTTAAGGGTAAGATTCAAAAACCGCGTGGTCGCCGCAAGGGGTTCTTCCACTGATGTCATAGAAGCTTCCGTATCGGCATATCTTAACGCGCTGAATAAGTATGCGCTCAGATAAGGGTAACGCCAGGGTATTCTTGGTTTTGGGTTTTCTTGCCTTGATCCTGGTCATCTTATTCCAGAACCAGATAAAGAAATTTGTTTCCTTTCAGGAAAATAAATTAAAGACCTACCATGATAATTTTTTCGCCGGGAATGACCCCGAGATCGCCAAAAGGCGGGTGCCGTTATCGGCGGCAAAAGAAGAGTCTGACCTGGAAGTGGTTTTTGGCGAACCTTTTGCCAGTTTCAGCCGGCAGGATTGGGATGAATTCTGGAACGTCATCTATGGGCTTTACCAGATCGAAGAGCCGCTTGAACAGGGGCTGCCGAACCGGATGCGCCAGTTGACATACGCAGAGATTGCCGCAGAACTGGCCAGGAGATACCCCCAGCCGTTTTCCTATTTTGGCCAGCAACAGTGGGAGGCATTCTTTTCAATTGCCGTAAGACAATGACAAAACTTAATTTTGGGATAATCGGGTATCCGGTGAAGCACAGCCGTTCTCCGGCGATGCACAACGCGGCATTTTGTCATTACGGGATAGAGGCGGAATATAAGTTATACGAAGTGGAACCGCAGAACCTGAAGAAATTCCTCCTGGAAGATGTCTTTACCCTGGGATTAAGCGGGTTTAATGTGACCATCCCCCACAAGGTGAAGGCCAGGCAGATCCTGGAAGATAATTTTCCGCGTCCCGAGGAGAGTATTATGCCGGAAAGCCTCTATTATGTGAAGTTGTCCGGAGCGATAAATACCGTAAAAAGAGATGCCGATTCCCTGGCGTATTTTAACACCGATGCCAGCGGTTTCTTAAGATCCTTGAAAGAAGACCTGGGGTTTGATCCGCAAGGCAAGAGCGTTTTTTTGATCGGTTGCGGAGGGGCCGGCAGGGCGGTCGTCGCGGCTTTAAGCTGGAAAAATGCCTGCGCGGCAGAGATTTTTGTATATGAAGCCGACAGCCGGGCGCAGCAGCTGGCGCAGGAACATTTTTCCTCTTTGGGCTTTCCCCATCTTACGGAAAAAATCAGATTTATCGCCCCTAAGGATATCCCGGCGGTAATCGGTAAATGTTCATTATTGGTCAATGCCTCTCCTTTGGGGATGAACCCGGGAGATCCCAGTGCCTTTGAGGTAGAATCATTGCATTCAGGCCTGTCGGTTTATGACCTGGTTTATAATCAAAAAGAAACAAAGCTTTTACAGGAAGCCAAAAACAAAGGGTTAAAAGCAGCCAACGGATTGGGGATGCTTCTCTATCAGGGGGCGGATGCCTTTGAGTTGTGGACGGGAAAACCCGCTCCGGTAGATTTGATGCGCAAGGCCTTAGAACAAGGAGCTTAAAAAACCATGATTTCCAATATTATCGTTTTTATCTTTGGTTCGATAGTCGGCAGCTTCTTAAACGTCTGTATCCACCGGATGCCGCTGGAGGAATCGGTAGTCTGGCCGCGTTCGCACTGCCCCCACTGTAAAAAAAGGATCCCCGCCTACGACAATGTCCCTTTCTTGAGCTATATCCTGCTTGGCGGAAAGTGCCGTTTTTGCCATAAACGGATATCACTGCGTTATCCTTTGGTAGAGTTTTTGACGGCATTGGTTTTTCTCTGGTTTTATAATATTTTTGGCTTAACTTATGATTTCTTTGTCTATGTGCTTTTTGTCTCGGCAATGATCATCGCTACCTTTGTTGATCTCAAGCACCGGATTATCCCCGATGAAGTTTCCGTGGGAGGGGTGATTATCGGCTTTATTTTAAGCACGATCAAAGGTGTTTCTTTAAAGCCGGCGGCTTTTGAGTTCCAGCCGATGCTGGATTCTTTTCTGGGGATCATCATCGGAGGGGGTATTATTTATCTGGCCGGGGCAATATTCGACTTGTTTTATTTTAAGCTCTTAAAGAGGCCGGCGATCCAGGGGGAGACCGAATCCATGGGAGGAGGGGACATAAAATTTTTGGCGATGATCGGAGCCTTCCTGGGTTGGGAAAAGGCCGTGCTGACGTTTTTCATCGCCCCTTTCTTTGGTGCGGTAATCGGAGTGATAAATTTGCTGGTTAAGAAAGACCATACCATACCCTACGGCCCTTTTTTGGCGATCGGGGCGATAGTGGCGATGTTCTGGGGAGACAAGATCATCAGGCTTGTGTTGGGGATGTAATTTTTTATCGGGTGGCTCATTTACGAAGGACGAGGGAAGAAGGACGAAGTACGAGATAATCTAAAACTTATAACTTACAGCTGGGTAGAAAACGCTTTCTCGGAATGATTAATTTGCCCTTGAACTCAAGCGCCGGATATGTCATATTCTAATTAATGAAAGACTCTAACGCTTGATGATCCTAACGGATAATCAGCTAGAGCAGGCCCTGATGAAGGGCCTTTTTTAATGAGCAGATGCC
>JAQUQA010000129.1 GCA_028716305.1 Candidatus Omnitrophota bacterium
ATACTGGCCAGACGGGAACTCTTCTGATCCAGAAAATAAAGCACCCCCTCCTCTTCTTCATAAAAGAAGCCGGTATTGGGATGCGCCCGGAGCAGATTGACCGTCCGGGGGCTGTCTCCTGCATTGAGATCGCAAAATAAGATCTGGTCGCGGTCGCGAAAAACAATGTGCGACCCGTTATGCACCCAGGAGCATTGTTTGATCTGCTTTCCCGCGGCGTAAACCCAAAGCGGACCCGGATATTCAAAAGATTTTCCGTTGTTTTCGATTTTTTCCGAAAAATCCATTACCCCGATCTTATCCCTTTGCCAAAAACAAAGTTTATCATTTTCCGGGTGGTATTCAAAACCCAGGACCCCTTCGGCGGCGATCCGATAAGGCGGCTGATTGATCGCCAGGCTGCCTCTTGCCCCCAGAAAAAGCATTAACCCGTTTTCCAGAGGATAAATCTCCAACGGCTCGTCTGCTTCAATAACGCTTAAGAAATCGCTTTCCAGGATTTCCGATTTTGACTTATCGTAGCTGACTTTATACAGTGAATTGTCCTTATGCATGGTGTAAAGAAAGCGATTAAACGCGCCGAATCCCTTAACCTCTTCCAGGAACTTAGGGTAGAGGGCTCCGGAATCCACGTTCAATTTATTTATATAGGCCTGTTTATGGAGAGAAAATAGATTTCCTTCGGGCCGCGTATCCCAAAAAACCTTTACCGGCCGATCCTGAAATAACGGAGTGATATCCTGAAGCGTAAACGGATCGGAGTCTACCTCTACAAAAATCTGGCCGCTAACCCCCTTAAGGCTGCCCTGTAGTAAAATAAACGGGCTTTGCCCGTTCACAAAATAATTCGCCACCCGAAATTCCTCCAGATGGTGGCCGGGAGCAACTAAAGGCATCATCTGCTTAAGCTTCCTGTCATAAACAAAATAATCGCCTAACTGCGGACTCTTGCTCGCCAGAAAATACCCGGTGCCGGACAAAGGAATAAGCTCCCGGAATTTTCCTTCGGACAAATAATTTATCTCCCACTCTTGAGGCAACAAAATAATATTTTCGAAAGCGGCCGCCTTTCCGGCCCACACAGTAGCCTCACCGGACCAGGGGAGATAGTCTTTTTTAGTCACCCTTAAAGAATATTTACCCGGCAGAAGATTATTAATCACAGTGGGGGTTCTCTGGGCATAACGGCTTTTTCCCAGATAAACATAGGCTCCCGGAGGGCTGCTTGCCAGAGAAATGATTCCGGTCTGGATAATTTCCTGTTGTTTAGGGCTCAGGATATACCCCAGGCTATACATGACGATCAACGGGCAGAGTATCAAATAGAGGCCCAAAAAGATATAAAACAGTATTCTTCTGAATAATTCCATCCTGTCGATTCCCGTCTTTTGACGTCAAAAGCTATAGGTTCGAACGGCGTTCGGCGTTCTGCGTTCGGCGTACACGGAACGCGCCAACGCCGTGCGCGGTACGAAAATGTGACTTTGTGACTTGTAACTTGTGACCTCTTCTTACAAACTTCTATATCCACCCGCAAAGGGCCAAAGCGCAGATTGTTTTAGCATCATTGATCTTCCCGGAAAGAAACAGCCTGCGTAACTGGCTTTTCGATACTTCCATAACCTTAATGATTTCGTCTTTTTCAAAACAGGCCTTGCCCTTTGTAAGCCGCTCGGCTTTGAAGATAGCGATCTTCTCCGTGGAATAGCCGGGGACGGGATAGATCGAGCCCAATAAAGTAAGTTTTCCCGCAGTAAAACCCGTTTCCTCGAGGATCTCTCTTTTGGCACAGGCCAATGGGGACTCACTATTGTTTATCGTCCCTGCGGGAAGTTCATAGATATATTCGTTGATCGCCCCCCTGAATTGCCTAAGCAGAATGATCCTGTTTGTTGACAAAAAAGGCACCACCAGCGCCGCGCCGGGATGCCTGATTATCTCCAGATTTACCACTATACCGCTTGGCAGGCGTAACTCCTGCGTAAACAGTTTTAACAGTTTACCGTTAAATTTTCGCACCGCGTTTTTGCGGCTAAAACCGTGCTTATCCAACCTACTCTCCAATCACCTGAATGACGATTTCCCGCTCCCGCGGCCGGTTATCGAACTCGGCCAGGACAATCTGCTGCCAGGTACCCAGGCAAAGCCTGCCCTGGTCAAAAGGAACGGCCAAAGACGGCCCCTGGAGGCTGGCGCGCAGATGGCTAAATCCGTTGGCATCTCCCCAGGTTTGATCATGATGATAATTCTTTCCCGCCGGGGCTATTTTTTCGAAAAGCTCCCTGATATCCCGGCTTAACCCCGGCTCAAATTCAAAAGTCGTGATTGCCGCGGTTGAACCGACGACAAAAACCGTAAGCAGACCCTTGTTAAGCTTTGCGGCATCAAGGATCCCCTGAACCCTGGAAGTAAGATCTATCAAATCGGGATTACCTTTGGTTTTTATCCGGATCGCCTCGTTTTGTATCTTCATTTCTTTCTACCGCTCCTTCTAGAGTACGGCCTTTGCCGTAAAAAATCTAAAAATTTTCCAGAGAATCACCAGGAGAAGCGCGTAAAGACTCAGGTAAAACAGAAAGTTGGCCAGCGGATGGGCGCGCCGCAGGATCTCGAGCTCTTCCACATAGATCACCTCACAGGCCCCGGCTCCTGTATCATTACGCTTAACACTGCTCTTCCAGGTAAACCCCTGCGGGTCAAACTCCCCCTTTTTCCCGACTAAAGCCGCGGTGACATTAACCAGCTTACCCTTGATGAAAACCTGATCCCCCTTAAGCAGTGATGCGGCCCTGGCCTCAATACCCGGTTCGGCAAAGATCAAATGGTTGTTGGAGGTCTCGTGCATGTCAAAATCCAGCTTGCCTTTCCATTGGGCCCAGCACCAGCGGCAATCCTGGGTAAACCTGATTGTCGGCGCGGCAAACACGCGCTTTCGGGCGTTTTCTCCCCAAAGCAGGCAAAGATCTAACGGGAAAACGCTGTTATATTTGTAGATGCTGAAAAACCGGTAGTTCATTTTACTGACGACGATTCCGCCGACCTCATAGAGATAAAGCGGCTCAATCAGATAGCTGTATCCGTCGCGGAGTAACTTTATGGGGGTCTTATCGAAGGCTTCTTCCTGGTGCGGCGGCAAAAAAATCCGGGGATCTATATCTTTAACGTCTTTTAGCCTGTTTCTTGAAAAAAAACTGGCCAGGAGTATTGCCAGTATCAGAAAAAAATAATATTTTTTGATTATCTCCGGCATGAAGAACATCTATTTGGGGCTTTTGTTCTTGACGTCTTTGGCCAGAATAATGGCCTCGGCTATTTCGCGCATCGATTTACGCGTATCCATGCTTTGTTTCTGGATCAGGCGGAAGGCCTCGGTAGCGGTAATACCCGCCTCCTGGGAAAGGATGTCCTTTGCCCGTTCAACCAGCTTGCGCGTGGTCAGGGCCTCCTCGGCGCTGCGAACCCTTAAGTCCAGTTCCGCGTTTTCTATCGCCACTGCCGCCTGACCGGCCACTGCCGTGAGCACATCAAGCTCGGGCTTGGAAAACTTGTGTTTTGTGGAGGTATAGACATTCAAGACCCCGATTACCCTGCCCCTTACCGCCAAAGGCACGCTGGCCAAAGAACAAAGCCCTTCTTTTACGGCAATATCCCGGTTCAGATAACGCGGGTCCTGTTTGACATCCAGAATACAATACGCCTTATTTTCTTTGGCCACTATCCCGGCCAGCCCCTCCCCCAGCTTTACGTTCGGCTTTTTATTATAACTTTCCGAGATCGACTGGGTAGCCTTAACTACTAACTCTTTCTTCTGGGGGTCCAAAAGCATCAGTGAACAGATCTTGGAGTTCATGATCTCCGCGGTCACCGAGACGATTATCTTCAAAAGCTCTTCCAGATATAATCCGGAGGTGATTAAATTAGCTACCTTGGATAATAACTCGATCTGCTTTAGTGACGACTGATAACTTTTGGCAGTTTTGGGCATAGATAATAGCGTAAAGTGTAAATCGCAAAGCGCAAAACTACAGCGCAAAATTTAAAACGTTTTGCGTTTTACACTGTAGTTTTGCGTTTTGCGCTTTGCGTTTTAAGCTTACTTCAATCTTCTACTCGTTACAATATGGGCAGGTATTTCTCTGTCTCGTACTGCGTCACCTGCGCCTTGTACTCATCCCATTCCATTTTTTTGTTACGGATAAAATACTCAAATACCTTCTCTCCCAGGCAATCCTTGACCAGCCTGCTGTGCTCGGCGATCTTTATCGCTTCCAGAAGATCCTCGGGCAGGGATTTAATCCCGTGCCTGGATTTCTCCTCTTCGCTCATATGATAGATGTTGTCGTTCGCGGGCTCACCGAGTTTATATT
>JAQUQA010000130.1 GCA_028716305.1 Candidatus Omnitrophota bacterium
ATCAACAGGATATTAAGGACACCCCCCACCCCCCGCCTGAACGGCGGGGGCGCTTGCTGGTGCCGCTGGCAGTGGTGAGAGGTAGTTTTGGGCGGCTTCCAGTGGTGCTGTCAAAGGTGGTTGCGCTGTTTTTGCGCTGCCCGCTGCTTTGGGCGGGCTAAAAGCTTCGCCCCACAAATGCTGCGGCCACGAAGTGGACTTGAAAAACATCGGCGGCCTTATGATAATTCTTTTTGCTTTTGTTTTTTGGTTGCCCCCCGACGGGGGGAAACCCTTCCTATTCGGAAGGGGGGGCACAATATGCTTTTAGATAGGTTTTGCGTCGGCGAAGATACGTTCGAATACACCGCCGACCTGTGCTGCGGTCTCTGGGTCTGGAATAACGTAAGACATTTCAAAATTATTCTGCGTGGATCTGACGGAAAGGTTATGCGAGCCGAGCAGGATTTTTTCTTTGTCCACGATCAGCAGTTTTGCATGGCAGCAGCGGTTATTTCTTAGGTAGCGAATATCAATGCCCGACTGCTTCAAAAAAAGGCTTGCGGAATAATTTGTCTTTGCGACGCTGCGTCGGTCGTCGTGCCAGTTAAAGAGGACTTTAACTTTGACGCCCGACTTCTGTTTTTCAACTATTGAGTCAAAAAATTCCTTGAGAGCTCGACCGCGCGGCTTGTCGCAAATTTCCAGTTTAAAGCTGCTTAAGCAGATCTCTTTTTTCGCCTGGTTAACGAGCGCCTGTGCCACTGAAAGAAACTGATTGTCCACGACTAATAATCCCATTAGGTCTCCCCCTGTTTTTCTTGACGCAGAAAAGCGTCAACTGCCCTGTCCATCCAAATATCGCTGTTGTATTGTACCACCTGCGACTTAGGTATCTCATCAATGAACATCGTATCCTGATAGTGCAGTTTTGTTTTGCACATCGGGCAGACTCTTTTTTCTATTAGAGGGGTTTCTCTTAATTTCATTGGCGCCCAGTGCTTCCTTAAAAATTCATGAAGGTTGCTATTTGCCAGAGCCCCAAACCACCGCGTCCGGTGATACCCCTTGAGACTAAGGATATATTTTTTATCCTCATCATCCAGGGCGAGCATTGCGTCTTCTGTGCATATCGGCCTATGTATGTAAGAAAGCTTATGCCACTTTTTCGGGTGCGTCGCTGCAAAGCTGTATTTTACGTCTGTCTTTTTTAGGTCCAGCCCCATTTCTCTATTTAAAAGCACCGCCCAAACCTTCTTAATTGCCTTAAGCTTTGGCTTTGAAATCAAGCCTTTATTAAAGCAGCCGATCATGTGAAAGAGCACTTCAAAATGAACGTGTAAGCCCTGGCCCTCACGGCCTAAAAGGTGGACTGTAACTCCCGCGCCTTCTATCTTCAAGATCCGTTGCGTAGCTTGCCAGGCCAGGTCTTGGAGCTTCCGTAACTGCCTTTTTTCGAGCCTTCTTTCGCTTACTTCCTTAGGCATAGTAAACGTCAAATTGCCCCAGGTAACGGCCCAAATAAAGTGTTCCCCGGCCCGCATTACGCGCCGGTTGTGATAGTAGCTGTCTTTTGCCCCGCAAATCGGGCAGTATTCCCGGCCGCAGTACTTGCGAAAGTAGAAATCATGGCCTTTATCGCAGGTCCAGTGCTCTACTCTAAGGCTGCAAGAGGCCAGTTTTTCGGCGTCTTCCGTGTACCCGGCCGAAAACAGCCAGTCTTCAAACCTATTCTTATCTAATTTCTCGGAAGTGCCTGGAATTCCTTGAGGTTCTGACACTTGGTAGTGTGTTGAACATAAGGGTAAAACCGGCAAAACCGAAGGGGTTGGGGTTGTTTCCACAGGTAAAAACTCCCTTCTTAAAGTCCTTTATTAAGGTCATTCTTCATTTCCTCAATTAAACAGTCTAAATTCTCGGCTTCTTCGCCTTCGTTGCGGTCTCTAAGGAGTTCAGGCAGGTGAGCCAGGCGGTTTATTATATCGCACCGAGTAAGAGGTCTGTCAAGCGTTTTTTGGGCCATGCTGCGCCTTCCTATGCCCCTAAGCGGGCATTTTAGAGGCTGCCTCGTCTGTTCTAAGGAGTTTAAACGGCAGTTGAGGGCAAGCCTTGAGTCTTTTCATTTGTCTGATCTGATCGCCTTCCATGCAGATCTTGCCGGTGAAATCACGGCCGCAGAAAACACACATCCTTTGAGTCAATTCGCAAATTCCCATACTCCCCCCTTGAGCAAAAAAAATATATGCTCATTGCTGCTCAATTCTGTTGAAGGCTACCACTGCGTAGGACCAGTAAAGGTCGCGTCCGGTGATAAACAGATCCTTAAATCCTAAACCTTTAAGGGCCAACTCCATAACCTGCGGCGCGAAGATGTGCAGGTGCTTTTTGCAATTCCGCGGGTGCCAGTATTCCATGTCCGGGTGTGGTAAGTAAAGGAAAAGCACGCCGCCTTCTTTCAAAAATCCCCGCCAGTAGAGCAGCGTCTCTAAGTAGTTCTGTATGTGCTCAAGGCAGTGAGAAGAAAAAATATAATCATACTTTCCCTTTGGTAGATTTGTAGCGTGGTAGCCGTCATTAAGAATTGTGTTGATAATCTTGGCGCCCAGGAAGTGAGCCTCTGGCGTGCCGCCGATGTCCAGGCCGTCGCCGGTGCAAAACTGCGAGGCAAAAGGAATGATGTAATCACAGGCCCGCCCCTGCTTAATATAGTTTGGATAAACCTTGCCGTTATACTCAAACAACCTTTCATCCATAAAACCCCCTTTCTATTCGATAGGTAACTTTGATATTGCGGGCCGAGGATAAAGCTTTAATAATTTATGCACTGCCTCGATTACTTCGCCAGGTGTAATTACTTTCATGCACGGCGCGGGGTGCCCTTTTGAACATTCTGTCCAGTGTTCACGGCAAGGAGCGCAGTCTATTTTATGCCAAAGGCAAATTGACTTCGTCCAGAATTTATTCCTTACGCGCGGGTCAAAGGCCCCGAACAGCCCGACAGAGGGAACCTCTAAGGCCGTTGCCATGTGCAGTATTCCCGACGCAGGGCCGACAAAAACGTCCGTCAAGGCGAGTATTGCCAGAATATCCCTTATGCCGGTTTTGCGTACCAGGTTGACTGCGCCGATGAGGTTTGTTTCGTCGTCAAGGTTTCTTGTTTCGTAGTCCGGCGACTCCCCGAACCAAACCACCTTAATACCCTCTGCGATAAGTGTCCGCGTAACTTCCTTGACGTACTCAAATACCCAATTCCTGTTAGAGGTGCTGCTTTCTAAGGCGAAGGCCACTATTTTATCGGCGGCGGGATTTGCCCCTTCGCGCCTTAAGAGTGCCTCTGCTCTTTTGCCTTCGTCTATCGTAACAACGATCATGGGCCGCAGGTCCTTTTTGTCTTTAGGCAAAGGTAACTCGCCCTGTTTAAAAATTACTTCGATAGGGTCCTGCTTCATTTCTTTTTCCATGTACGTTGCTATGCCGCCGAAGTCAAAGACTTCGTCTGCGACTCGTATCAAGTTCTGCAAATTCCAAAACTCGTCTTTTACGCACATATTGGCGTAAGGCACGCCTTGCCATACCGGCATTGCTCTTTCAGTGCAGCAAACCAGTATCGTTGCTCTTGGGAATTTTTCCCTTAGTGCTTTGGTAAACGGCATACACCACATTGAGTCGCCAATGCCGCCGGTAGCGATAACAAGGATATTATTCAGGATCCGTTTTTGGCGCATGCGATTCATCCAACCAGGTGTAATATCGCGGCAGCCCTGCATTAAGTGGTATTTGCGCCAAAAGAATTTAGGGCAGTATGCGACGTTAAAAGAGAATTTTACTTCTTCTGAAATGAGAGCTGCTTTAGGTGGGAGATTGCCGAATTTTTCAGGTGGTGCATATAGTAAATACAAAGGAGACTCCTTTCTATTATACGACTTACGCCGTATGAGCCGCTGCAAACGCGCCAACATCCGAGGCCGCGAAAGAGACGGGATCAAGCGTGTACTGTGTACCCCAGGACGCTCCATTGTTGAAAGCGGCCACGGCACCAAAGTACAGCATGCAACCTGCCGGTATATTTGTGGTATACCCGTAGGCGAACGCGTAATCCTCAAGTCCTAACGCGGTAGCTTCGGAATCAAACGACGCTTTAGCAGTGTGGGCGCTATACGCAGCGATCATCGCTGTAAAAGCCGATGTCGCGAAAGCACCTGCACTGATAAAAGCGGCGAGTAATCCCTGGGCGTGGAAAGCGTTCCAGTTTAACCCCGCTGGAGCCTTAGCGACGTTCGCTAAGTATAGCTTGGAGTCCACGGCGT
>JAQUQA010000131.1 GCA_028716305.1 Candidatus Omnitrophota bacterium
GATAATCCTTGAGGATACTGTCGTAGGCCTCGATGGCCTTGGGATAATTGCCCGCCTCCTGATACGCGTCTCCGATCTGGCAAAGGGCGGAGACCTTGACGGTCTTCTCTTCACTCTGCCTGGCGACTTTCTGGAACTCGTCTATCGCCTCTTTAAAATGCCCGCCCTTAAGATAGGCCCAGGCTAATCCGTAATGTATTTTATCCACCAGTTCCCGGGATACCGCCTCGGAAATATTCTCCAGCGCCAGGTTGTAAACGGAAACTGCCCGGTCGTAATCATTCAAGCTATACAGAATATCCGCCTTACCCAGGTAGGCCTGGATCAGAACCGAAGGATCAGCGGCAGCACCCAAGATCCGGTCATAGATCCTTTCCGCCTCCCTGAATTTTTTATTTTCTCCGGCAATGATCGCCTCCCCGAGCAACAGGGTCCCCAGGGCCGGTTTCTCCAGGCTCTCCTCTTTTATCTCGGCAAAAATCTCCTCGGCATGTTTATAGCGTTTCTCTTTCAGGTAAGACCAGCCAATACCAAGTTTCGAAAGTGCCAGCATTTTTTCGTCTTTTGTACTGGAGATGACCTTTGAATATTCCTTGACCGCTTCGCTGAAATTATTCAGATAATACTCGGCTTCCGCGGCGTAAAAATAGAGGTAGGGTATCCGGGAAAGGTCCTTGGGATAATTCTTAAAGTACCTTTTTAGATCTTCTTTCATCTGCAGGTAATCCTTGTTGTTATAAAGGCATTCGATTGCCTTATAGGCGGATTCCCTGGCCAGGGGGTCTTTGGGAAACTTCTCTTCTACCGCGCGAAAATACTTCAAGGCCTCCGAATAGCGCCCCTGTTGCAGAAAACACCATCCCGTAGAATAATAAGCCGCGGGGAAATATGACGACTTCGGGTAACCGTCGATGATCTTTTTATAAAATTCAGCGGCCTTGGAAAAGTTGTTGCCTTTAAAATGCACCTCGGCGATCCAGTAATAGACCGCGTCATGGATAGGCCTGGAGGAAGGCTGGGCCAGAAGCTCCTCGAATTTCTTCAGGGCGTCAAGATACTTATTCTGGTAAAAGTAACACTGCCCTACCAGCAGGCCAACCTCCGCTTTTTTATCGGAATTAGGAAAGGTTTTCTGAAATTTCTCCAATAGCCCCAGGCTGACTTCGTAGAATCCGTCTTCAAAGGCCTTTCTGGCGACAAAAAGCGACTCCTCTTCCTTGCTCTCCTGGGAACAGATTAGAGAAGGATTAAAGGTAAAACAGAGAAGCAGGACCACGCACCAAGGACCAAGGACCAAGCGGGATTTAAGGGATTTGAATTTTGACATTGGAATGCAACTTTAAGTCTTAAACTTAAACTTTACGCTTTACACTTAAGTTTTGCGCTTTGCGTTTTACACTTTACGCTTTTCTTACACTATATCACTATTTAACCCGCCTTCAATACCTTTCTTAAGAACTCGGCGGTATGGGAATCGCCGGATCCAGCTATCTCCTCCGGGGTGCCGCAACAGACCAACCGGCCGCCTTTGTCGCCGCCTTCGGGGCCAAGGTCGATGCAATAATCCGCGCATTTGACCACTTCCAGGTTATGCTCGATGACAATAACGGTATTACCCTTGGCAACCAGCTTCTGAAGCACGCTGACCAGTTTCTCTACGTCGGCAAAATGCAACCCGGTGGTGGGCTCATCCAGGATATAGAGGGTCCTGCCGGTGGCGCGCTTACTTAATTCCGAGGACAGCTTTAGCCTTTGCGCCTCTCCCCCGGAAAGCGTGGTCGCAAACTGCCCTAATTGGATATACCCCAGTCCCACCTCAAAAAGTAGCCCCAGGACGTTCTTTATCCTAGGAATGTTCCCAAATAGGTCCATCGCCTCCTCCACCGTCATCTCCAGGACATCGGCGATCGATTTACCCTTGAACCTTACGTCAAGCGTGGCTTCGTTAAAACGTCTGCCCTTGCAGATATCGCACTTCACATAAACATCAGGCAGAAAATGCATCTCGATCTTCTTGATCCCGTCTCCCTGGCATGCCTCGCAACGGCCCCCTTTGACGTTAAAAGAGAACCTCCCGGGGCGATATCCCCGCTGCCTGGCTTCCGGTAGGGAGGTAAAAAGGTCCCTGATACTGCCAAAGACACCGGTATAGGTAGCGGGATTTGAGCGTGGCGTCCTGCCAATCGGAGACTGGTCCACCACAATCACCTTATCGATAAGCTCCGCCCCCAGGATCTGATCATGCAGTCCCGGCTTTTCCTTGGAGCGGTATATTTTTTGTGCCAGGCCACGGTAGAGGATATCATCAATGAGAGTGGATTTTCCCGATCCGGAGACCCCGGTAATGCAGATAAAATTCCCCAGGGGGAATTTCACGTTAATATTTTTCAGATTATGTTCCCGTGCCCCCTTGACCTCAAGGACCTTGTCTTTCTGAAGCGGCCTGCGGGAACCAGGTACACCGATCTTTAATTCATGGCGCAGATATTTTGCGGTCAGCGAATCACGGTCCTTCAGCAGATCGGCGGTCTCTCCGGAAAAAATCACCTCTCCTCCGTGCCTGCCGGCTCCCGGGCCCAGGTCCACGACAAAATCGGAATCCCGGATAGTCATTTCATCATGCTCGACCACGATCAAGGTGTTACCCAGATCACGCAGGGCCTTTAAGGTCGCCAGGAGCTTGGCATTATCCTTCTGATGCAGGCCGATACTCGGCTCATCCAGGACATAAAGTACCCCCACCAATCCGGACCCAACCTGCGTAGCCAGGCGGATCCTCTGCGCCTCTCCTCCGGACAAAGTCGCGCTTTTGCGGTCCAGGGTAAGATATTCCAGCCCCACATCGATGCAAAACCGCAATTTCTGCACTACCTCCTTCAGGGCCATCCTGGCAATCAGTTTTTCTTTCTCGCTTAAAGACAGGGAAGTGAAAAATTCATGCGCCTGGCTGATCGACATCCGGGTTACTTCCCAGATATTCTTCTTGTTAATGGTAACGCTCAGGCTTTCCTTCTTGAGCCGTGCCCCATGACAGGCCGGACACGGCATGCTGGACATAAAACGCGATATCTCTTCCTTAAGGTAGTCGCTTTTACTCTGGTGAAAGAGCCTTTCCAGGTGCGGAATCACTCCCTCAAAAGGCTTATCCGCTACTTCGATATCGCTTCCGTATAATATGGCTTTTTTTACTTCCCGGGTGAGCTTATTGAATGGGGTATCCAGGTCAAAATGCATTCGCTCGGCTAACTGCCGGATCAACCAGCGGTAATAAAGGATATACCCTCGACCGCCTCTTTTCCAGGCCTGGATCGCCCCCTGGTTTATGCTTTTTTTATGGTCCGGAATGATCAAATCCGGATCAAATTCCAATTTATTGCCCAGGCCGTTGCACTCCGGGCAGGCCCCGTAAGGGGAATTAAAAGAAAAGACCCTCGGCTCGATCTCGGCATAGCTGATCCCGCAGCGGGCGCAGGCGTAATGCTCGCTGTAAATCTCGTCGTGCGTATTGCGTACTGCGTCGTGCGTAGAAGCCCTGGAGACTATAACCATGCCTTTGCCGACTTTCAGGGCTGTCTCAATGGAGTCGGTAAGCCTGTTCTTGATTTCCGGCTTGATGATCAGCCTGTCAACCACCACCTCGATGTTATGCGCCTTATACCTGGCCAGTTTACCCTTAAAAGGAAGCTCAAAAATCTCTTTATCAACGCGAACCCGCACAAAACCTGATTTCTGGATCGCCGTGAATACCTCTTTATGCTCCCCCTTCTTACCCCTGACCACCGGAGCCAGGACCTGAATCTCTGTGCCGGCGGGTAAACCAGAAACCTTTTCCACGATCTCCTGGGCGCTTTGTCTTTGGATCGGCGCCCCGCATTGATAACAATGCGCCCTGCCGATACGGGCAAAAAGGATACGCAGATAATCGTAAATCTCGGTCTGGGTTGCCACGGTCGAACGCGGGTTGCCGCTGGCACTCCTTTGTTCTATGGCAATGGCCGCGGAAAGCCCCTCAATGGACTCTACGTCGGGCTTCTGCAGCTGCTCCAGGAACTGACGGGCATAACTGGAAAGGCTCTCGACAAAACGGCGCTGGCCTTCCGCGTAAATGGTATCAAAGGCCAGGCTGGACTTCCCCGATCCGGAAAGGCCGGTCACCACGATCAGTTTATTACGCGGAAGCCGCAGGTTAATATTCTTAAGGTTATGCTCCCTGGCGCCGCGGATAACGATATATTTTTCCATAACTTATGAATTATACCAAAAACAAGAGCCCC
>JAQUQA010000132.1 GCA_028716305.1 Candidatus Omnitrophota bacterium
TCGCCACCGGGAAACGCCCGCCGATAGGGACCCTGCCAATTCTAACCACCCTGCTTATTCGTCTTTTATTGTCCATATATCTTTAAGTAAGCGTAAAGCGCAAAGCATAAAGCGTAAAGTTTAAGTGCAAAATCAAAAGTTTTTCGTTTTAAATTCAAGTTTTGCGCTTTGCGCTTTAAGCTTTACGCTGGCTTCTCTATTGATTCTCTATCTCAAGAGCCCCGCGATCCTATCCCCAAAGAACCTTAAGATGTCGTTATAGGTAACTACCACTGCCAGTGTAATAATCAATAAAAATCCCGCCTGCGAAATTACGCGTTCGGTTTTAAGACTGAGCTGTTTACCTCGGAACTTCTCGATCAGCAGAAGAAGGATGTGCCCCCCGTCAAGTATCGGCAACGGCAGAAGATTAAAAATCGCCAGGCTGATGCTTAAAATACCGACCAGATTCAATACCGGAAAAACCCCTTCCTGCGCCGCCCTGGCGGTGATGTAAAAGATACCGATCGGGCCGGTGACCGTTTCGCGCACGGAAAGACTTCCGGTAATCATCCTCCAGAGCGCTTTATAGGTGATCGTGGTCAGGGCCCAGGTTTTCTTCAGGCCCATATACATTGATTTTAAAACCCCGTAACGCAGGGTTTGGATCTCGCTGGTATCCGGGGTGACCCCCAGAAGCCCGACTTTACGTTTATCTCCCAACTGGTCGTCTAACTGCTGCTGCCTTAAGGAGACGTTCAGGTCTATCTCCTTACCTTCCCGCAGGAGCTTTAAGCGGACCGCTTCCGAAGGCTGCCGGGTGTAAATCAATTCCTGCAGGTCGTCCCAGGAATTTATCTGCTTTCCATCGACCATGAGGATCCTGTCCCCTACTTTGACCCCGGCAATCTGCGCTCCGTAACCGTCAAGCAGGCCGCCCACCTTGGAAGTCAAGGAGGGATAACCGATGACGAAGATCACCCAGAAACAGACAAAACCGAGAACATAATTCAACAATGGCCCGAAGAAAATTATTTTCGCCCGCTGCAAAGGGGTTTTGGAGAAATATTCGTTTTTCCCGCCCTTGAACTCTTCAAGGTTATCCCCGGCCAGCTTGACATAACCGCCCAGGGGGATGATATTAACCCGGTAATCGGTGTCGCCAATACGTCTTTTAAGCAGGCACGGCCCGAACCCCAGGGAAAAACATTCCACCTTGACCCCCTGGCGCTTGGCAACGATGAAATGGCCAAACTCATGCACCAGGATCAGAATACCGAAAATCACCAGAAAAACCAATATTGAAATCATCTCTGTGTCCTTCTTTCTATGATCTGCCGCGCGCATCCCCTGGCCCAGGCGTCTGCCTGGAGGATCTCGCTCAAACCCGGAGAAACGATCCGTTTATGACGATCCAACACGCCGCGGATAATTCCGGGGATGGAAACAAAATCCAGCCCCCCGCTTAAAAATTCTTCCACGCATACCTCGTTTGCCGCATTCAACACACAAGGGGAGACTCCGCCTTCTTTGGCCGCCCGGTAGGCCAACCCCAGACAAGGAAACCTTGCGAAATCCGGCCTGGCGAAATTAAGGCTTTTTAATTTCAGGAAATCCAGCCTCTGAAAAGCGCAGTTCAGGCGCTTCGGATAGGTAAGGGCGTACTGTATGGGTATGCGCATATCGGTAACCGACAGTTGAGCCATCACCACCGCGTCCCTGAATTCGACCATGGAATGGATAATCGCTTCCGGATGAATCACTACCGTGATTTTCTCCGGGCCCACGCCAAAAAGATACATCGCCTCGAGCATCTCCAGCCCTTTATTCATCAAGGTCGCGGAATCCACGGTGATCTTTTTGCCCATCTTCCAACGGGGATGGTCCAATACCCTTTTTAAGGTGACCTTTTTTATCTGGGCACCGGACATCTCTCTTAAAGGACCACCGGAAGCGGTAAGATATATCCTCTCTAGGGAAGCAGGCTCTTGTGACCGCAGACACTGCCAGATCGCGGACTGTTCGCTGTCCACCGGGATAATCCCGGCCTTTTTTAACCTCGCCCGGCGCATGATCAACGGACCGGCCATAACCAGTGCTTCTTTATTTGCCAAAGCGATGGTTTTTCCGGCTTCGATCGAACTGAGCAACGGCCGCAGAGCCGCTGACCCGCTGATCGCCAGGAGCACTCTTTCTACCCGCGGGTCCCTGACCATCCGGTCAAGCGCCTCTTCTTCGCTTAAAACCAGAGTCGCCCCTTTAACCCTGGATTTCAAAAGAGCCGCCGCCTTTTTGTCACGCACCCAGGCAAATTCCGGATTGAACCTGAGAATCTGGGTATAGAGTGTCCGGATATCGGAATTCGTGCTTAAGCCCAATACCCTGAATTCTCCCTTTAGGCTTTCCACTACCTCCAGGGCGCTTCTGCCGATGGAGCCGGTGGACCCAAGGATTACGATATTGCTCATCTTATCTTAAGAGAATAACGGGATCTAACTATTCAATATAATACTGAGATAGAAATAGAAAACCGGCGCGGTAAAAAGCAGGCTATCCATTACATCCAAAACACCGCCCATTCCGGGCAGGATGGTCCCGGAATCCTTCACCTGGCAGTCGCGCTTGATCAAAGATTCAGCCAGGTCCCCTAATTGCCCCAAGAGACCTATCACCAGACCCAAAAGCACAAGATAAGGATAATCAAGTTTCAAAAGCGGCCGGCAGGCCAAGGCTCCTAAAATACTAAAAACCAACCCGCCGATTGAACCTTCAACCGACTTATTCGGGCTGATCCTCGGGATAAGCGGAGTTTTTCCCAGGCGCATCCCCACAAGATACGCCCCGATATCGCCAAGTTTGGTAATCGTCAACAGGGAAATAAAAAAACCTACCCCTTGGGGAAAATTCCTGATCTTGATCAAAAAACTGAAAAACCAAGAGACATAAAGAATGCCGAATACCGTAGTTGAAATATCCACGATTACCCCGCTATTCTCCCGGCGCTTAAAAAGCATCACAATCAGGAATATCAGGGTCATGACGATAAAAAGCAGCTCCCACTTCCGGGTCAGCTCAAAACGGAAGATTATCGAAACCGGGATCACCAGCCCCATCAGGGTGCCAAAATATTTGTAGGCCCGGATGCCTTTTTTCTCCAACATGGTAAAGAACTCCAAAAGCCCGGTGACGATAAAAAAGACCATCATCAGGTTAAAGAACCAGTCGATAAATACGGTGGCCAATACTATGCCGATCAGAAAAATTCCGCTCAAGATCCTTTTCATGATCATTTCACACCCCCGAACCGGCGTTCTCTCTTTTGATAGGCCTCAACCGCCTTGTCTAAATCCTGGGAGCGGAAATCCGGCCAGTATTTTTTAGGAAAATGCAGCTCCGCGTAAGAAAGCTGCCAGAGTAGAAAATTACTCAGCCTTTTCTCGGAACTGGTGCGGATTAAAAGATCAGGGTCTGGTAAACCCGCGGTATAAAGGTATTCGCCGAAGTTATCGGTATTAAGGTCATCGATTTTTTTCTCGCCGCTTGCCACGCCGGCGGCAAACTTTTTTGCCGCGTCCACTATCTCCTGCCTGGCCCCGTAGTTCAAGGCCAGAACCACGGTCATCCCGGTATTACCCTCGGTCTGCGCCTGGGCCCAAACCATCTTATCCTGCAGTGCCCGCGGGATGGGATCCCCGCTGCCGATGATCTTCAGGCGGATATTTTTACGCGCCAGCTCCCTGGCCTGGCGATTAAGAAAACTCTCCAGGTGGCGCATCAAAATGTCAATTTCCTGCTTCGGCCGGTTCCAGTTTTCCGTCGAAAAAGCAAAAAAAGTCACCGCCTCGATTCCCAGCTCGGCGGATCTCTTGACGATCTCCTCTACCCTCTTGACCCCTTCGCGGTGGCCGGCGCTCCGCGGCAGTCCTTTTTCTTGCGCCCAACGCCCATTACCATCCATAATAATGGCAATGTGCCTGGGCATACCATTCTTATCTATCATATTTAATGTGGTAATATGCGAATAGCTAAGCAGATTGATTACTGATGGACGCGGAAATCAATTTCCGGAAAAATATTATCTTTATATTCTATATCCCTGAGCCATTCATCGTCGATTGCCTGCGACTTGATCTGCTCATAGAGGGTCAGGAACCTCAAGATATGTTCTTTTGTGCGGCGGACTGCATAGGAAGTATGAGTACCGGTACCTAAGATAAAGGCCCAATCCGAACTCTGAGCCAGAAGTAACTCGCGTAAGGCCTGGTTTAAGGC
>JAQUQA010000133.1 GCA_028716305.1 Candidatus Omnitrophota bacterium
CCGGTCAGCCTTGGCCAGGCCTCGCGTATCCCCGGGGTCACCCCGGCGGCAATTTCACTTCTTTTGGTTTACTTAAAAAAAATTAATGGATAAAAATAAAAGTTATCAGTTTCTAAAAAAGTTCTGCCTTCAAAATGGGGCGGAATTATTCGGCGTAGCCGGGATAGATGACTTGAAAGATGACTTTTTTCTTTCCGATAAAGTGTTACAGTCCGTGGATAAAGCCGTATGCTTAGGCAAAAGGATTTCTTCGGGCGTGCTGAGGGAAATCGAATCCGCACCCACCCGGCTGTATTTTCATCACTACCGCACGATTAATATGTTTCTGGATCAGTTGGCCCTTAAGGCCGCTGGCCTCATCGAGCAAAAAGGGTTCACTGCGCTGCCCATACCCGCCTCGCAGATCGTCGACTGGCAAAAACAGACCGCGCATCTTTCGCATAAGAAGATCGGGGTTAAGGCGGGCCTGGGCTGGATCGGCAGGAACAATCTTCTGGTGAATCGAAAGCTGGGCAGCCGATTCCGCCTGGTGACGATATTGACCAATATGCCGCTTAAGGCCGATAAGCCGGTTACCGACAATTGCGAGGATTGCCGGCTTTGTATTAGCGCCTGTCCTGCCGGAGCGATCAAGGAAAGGGCGGAGGATTTCGATCACATCAGGTGTTTCGAGAAATTAAAAGAGTTTCAGAAGCAGCGCCTGGTTGACCAGTATGTCTGTGGTGTCTGTGTAAACGCCTGCAAAGGAGTAAGATCATGAAGGAAAAGATCCTGATTGTCGATGACGAAAAAGATATCGTCAAGATGCTGGATTATAACCTCAAGAAAGACGGTTACCGGGTGATCTCTGCCTCTGACGGGGAAGATGCCCTGGACCTGGCTGGCCGCGAGCATCCGGACCTGATCGTTTTAGACCTGATGCTGCCCGGTCTCGATGGCCTGGAAGTGTGTAAAACTTTAAAGAAAGAAGGCAAGACCGCGTCCATTCCGATCATTATGCTCACCGCCAAGACCCAGGAATCGGATAAAGTGATTGGCCTGGAGCTGGGAGCTGATGATTACATGACTAAGCCTTTTAGCCCGCGGGAGCTCCTGGCGCGGATCAAGGCGGTGCTGCGCCGGGCCAAAGACAAGGAAAAAATCCCGGAGATCATAAAATTCGGAGACCTGATCCTGGATTTAGCCCGGATCAGTGTGAGTGTTAAAAATAAAAAGATCGAGCTTACCGCCAAGGAATTCGAACTGTTAAAAACGCTGCTTCAGGCCAAAGGCAGGGTGCTTTCCCGCGACTATTTATTGGATACGATCTGGGGTTTTGACCACGCCATAGAGATAGAGACGCGTACCGTGGACGTGCACATCAGGACCCTGCGCAAAAAACTTAAAACTGAGGCAAAAAGGATCATTACCGTAAAGAACTACGGTTATAGGTTTGACAATGAAACGGATTAAACGCAGTTAATGAGCATATTCCTGGTTTTACTTACGGTGTTGATGGCGGTCGCTATTGGCTGGTCTATCGGGGCCAATGACGCCGCCAATTCTTTGGGGACGGCAGTCGGCTCGAGAGTTCTCAACCTGCGCCAGGCGATCATATTGATCACTGTTTTTGGTTTCCTGGGGGCATTCTTGCAGGGCTCCAGCGTGGCAAAGACCATCGGCAAGGGGATCGTGCCGATGGAACAGCTGGATGAGAACCTGGCGCTTTACGTGGCCCTGGTATCGGTTTTCGCCGCCGCGGCATGGGTAGTTATCGCTACTCGTTGGAAAATCCCTATTTCTACCAGCCATTCGATTGTCGGGGCGGTTGCCGGAGCAGGGATTGCCGTGCATAGCGTTGTCAGGTGGAAGGTACTTCTCGATATTTTTACTTGCTGGTTATTGACCCCGATCGGAGCGGCGGTACTGGGTTATATATTTTACAGGATCTTTAAAAACATCTTTTACCGCTTGATGCCCAGGCGTTTTGTCAGGGGCAGTATGATCGCGCTGATTATTGCCAGCGGATGTTATGTGGCCTATACCTGGGGGGCAAACGACGTGGCCAATGCCACGGGAGTTATTGTCGGGGCGGGAATATTGTCTCCCCGGGTGAGCATAATTTTGGGAGGCGGCGCAATTGTTTTGGGCATTGTTACCTGGGGGTATAAAGTAATTGAGACCATCGGCACGGAGATCACTCATTTATTGCCGATCATGGCCTTCTCGGCCCAGTTGGCCAGCGCGATCAATGTCCATGTTTATACGATCATGGGTATTCCGGTTTCCACCAGCCACTCCATCGTGGGTGCTATTTTCGGGGTGGGGCTGGTGCGGGGTTTAAGGGTTTTAAACGTGCGGATTATCCGGGAAATAGTTTTTTGCTGGCTGGCCACCCCTGTTATTTCCGGTGCGATCAGTTTTTGTATCCTAAAATTTATCGGTTTATTCGTAAAACTTTAAAAGGAGGTTCGTAAAATGAAAGAAGTCAGAAATATCTTAGGCTGGTTGGGGATGGCTGAAGAGCAATCGATCCTTCAGGACGCTCAAAAACATGTCGATGAGACCTATAAGACGGTCACTTATTTTTCCGAGGCGGTAAAGATGTTTATCGAGTCGGATTTGCCGGGAAAGCTTACGGCAATCGAGAAGGTGGCAAAAAGCGAACATCAGGCGGATATCTTAAGGTCAAAGATGGTCAGTGAGCTTTCCGAAAGCCTGCTTTTGCCTCCGGATAGAGAAGACCTGATGCATTTTGTTAAGACGCTGGATAAGATCGCCGACTGGACCAACGGCGCGGCCAGGATCCTGGGGTTTATCGAGCAAAAACTTCCCGAAGCGGTATTAAAAAATATTTCCGCGGCCACGGATTTAATCGTCACCTCGGTTGCCAAGCTTAAAGAGGGGATACAGGCCTTGGCAAAAAACGATCTTAAGAAGGCCCTGGCAGATTGCGCGGAGGTTGACCAGATCGAGCACCAGGCTGATGACCAGAAAAAAATTCTCATTGAAAGTATTATCCACGCGAAACTTGACCCGACCAGCCTGTTATTGTCTTACCAGCTGGCGGAGTACCTGGAAGGCGTTACGGATAAAATCGAAGACGCGGCTGATTTTGTAAAAGTAGTCGCGATCAAGTCAAGATAAGAAAATGCGCGTAAAAAGAAGCTTTAGGGCCAAACTCATTCTTTCTTATGTATTAGTAGTTTTGATCTCCGTTGGCTTTATCGCCGTTTTCCTGGATAAGAATCTCGAGAATCGCTCTCTCCAGGAGATTAAAGATTCTCTTTTTATCCAAGGTAACCTGGTTATCTCGCAAATAGAACCCAAGGAATTAATATCCCGCAATTCGGCCTACCTGGACAATCTGATCCAAAAGCTAAGCTCGAGAATGCAGAGCCGTATTACGCTGATCACCCCGCAGGGCAGGGTACTGGCGGATTCTCAGAAACCACTGGATCAGGCACTCTTAATGGAGAACCATTCTCTGCGCCCGGAAGTGATCCAGGCCATGCGCACCGGCAGAGGAGAGGAGATCCGGTATTCATCGACGCTGCGCATCGACATGCTTTATGTCGCGCTGGCAATAAAAGACGATGCGGATATTATCGGTATCCTCAGGTTGGCTTTGCCCTTAAAAGGGGTAGAGAGTACCCTCGCCGTGATTAGAAAAACCATTATCCTTAGCCTGGTTTTTGCCCTGGGATTTGCTTTTTTGCTTGGTTCTGTCCTGGCCGCAAGCATAACCCGTCCGGTAAACAGGATCACCGGTATCTCCCGGGATTTCGCCAAAGGGGATTTCCGGCGCAGGATATCTATATCCTCCGCAGATGAGATCGGAGAGTTGGCGGCGACCCTGAACAATATGGCCCAGGCGCTGGAAGAAAGAATAAAGCAGATCCAGGGGCAGGGACAGCAGTTAACGGCGATCTTTAACAGCATGGTCGAAGGGGTTATCGCGACGGACAGCCGGGGGAGGATCATTTCCCTTAACCCTCCCGCGGAAAAGATTTTTTCCGTTAAAAAAGATGACATCCTGGGTAAGACCTTTCTCGAGGCCATCCGTAATAACGATATCTCCGAGATCATTAATAGGACCCTGCGGCAACGCGATGCCGTTTCCGAGGAGCTGAGTTTAAATTGGCCTTTACAAAGGGTCTTTCAGGTCAGCGCGTCAGCGATTTTTGAAAATGAAAAAGTCAGCGGCTGTCTTTTGGTGATCCATGATATTACCGAGATCAGGAAGCTTGAGACCG
>JAQUQA010000134.1 GCA_028716305.1 Candidatus Omnitrophota bacterium
GTGATCACCGTGATCAATCTGGAGCGGATTACCCCGCGCTTTTTTAACGAAGCGGCGACTTCCGCGGGTAAAAAATGAGTCGAGATGACCAGGTCCGGGCCCCAGCTGACCAGCTCATTTGAAAAATTCCGCAGGTTGGCCAGATTAAAGCAGTATATTACCCGGCGGATAAACCCCCCAACTATAGGGGTAGCGGTAAGAAAAAATATTGCCCCCCATAAAAAGGAACAATACCTGATCAAAAACGCGTAACCCAAGGCGTAGATCCTGCGGAATAAAAAGTTCGACTTATCCAAAAGATCCACCAGGCGGATATCCAGCGCGGCGTCACGCGCCAAAAGATAATCCCCGATGGCCTGGGCGGCCTTCACGTGCCCGGCACCGGCAGAGGCGTAACAGATGAGTATTTTCATAGATTGATTTATTTACCCCGAACGGCGTTCGTCGTTCATCGAACGGCGTAATTTTACGGAAAACCTAAAATCAGGGCTATGGCTTGAACTTACGCGGGACGCCGCGCCGAACGCAGAACACCGAACGCCGTTCGAACCTGTGCTTTTGATCGCGACAATATGAATTCCGCGGCTGCGAACAGATCTTTAAAAGTGAAGTCTGGCTCTATTTCCCAGTGCTTGCGGTTTTTCAACTTCTCTTTTCCGGAGAATATCAAGATCGACTTACAGCCGGCATCCCTGGCAGTATGCACATCCCGGATGGTATCTCCGATGAAATAGGAATTTTTCAGATCCAGACGGTATTTCTTCTTGGCGGCGTCAAGCATACCGGCTTTGGGTTTGCGGCAGGGACATCCGGCTTCCGGTGGGTGCGTGCAATAATAGACCCTGTCTATCCTTCCGCCGCGGGAACGGATCTGCTGCAGCATATTCCTGGTAATCAACTGAAGCGTCTTGCGGCTAAAAAGCCTTTTACCCACACCTGCCTGGTTTGAGGCGATAAAGATTTTATACTTGCTCTTACTTAACCTGGCAATCGCCTCTTTCGCCCGGGGTAAAAAATGAAAATCCTGCCACCTGGTCACATAATTCTTGTCACCGGGGTAACGGTTGATTACGCCGTCACGGTCTAAAAAAACAGCCCTCATCGTGCGAACCTCAATATAAGAGTTAGGCGCAAAGTGTAAAACGCAAAGCGCAAAACTACAATGCAAAACTCAAAGCTTTGAACTTTACGCTGTAACTTTGCGCTTTGCGTTTTGAGTTTTACACTATCTGACTATCTCTATATAAAATAATCTTTGTTCTCTTTGACCCACTCGGTAAGTTTACGGATCCCCTCTTTGACCGGTGTTTTAATCTTCCATTTCAGGGTATTTTCCAGCTTTCCGGTGTCGGTAATATAGACCTTCTGGTCAGAAGGGCGCCAGTCGGAAAAATTGATCTGCGGCGCCTTTCCGGTCAACAGCTTTAACTCTTCGACAAATTCCAGAAGAGATATCGTATTATCCGGCCCGCCGCCGATATTGAACAGACCCCTTTCCAGGTCGCTGTTGATAAAACGATTAAAAGCATCGACCAGGTCGTCGGCGTAAAGCATGTCGCGGACCTGTTTTCCATTGCCATAAAAAGTAATCGGCTTGTTAAAAAGAGTGGCAATGATAAACCAGGCGACCCAGCCCTGATCCTCAAATCCGAATTGCCTGGTCCCATAAGTACAAGACATGCGGAATACCGCTGTCTTCATTTTATAGATATGGCTATATTCCTGAACATAAAGGTCGCCGACCAGCTTGGATACCCCGTAGGGGGTGTGCCCGGTAAGATCAGTAAGCATGCTTTCGTTGACCCCGCGCACCCCTTTAAAAGTATACCTTTTTTCTTTTTCTTCAAGCGGGATCTGATCGACATTTTCCCCGTAGACCTTGTTGGTGGAACAGTAGATCACTACCGTATCCTTTGATTTTTTTCGCGCGGTTTCCAGGACATTGAGCGTCCCGAAGGCGTTAATGCTGAAATCTTCCTTGGGCATACGCACGCTCGAAGGCACCCCCGGCTGCCCGGCGGTATGAATTACTACATCCACCCCCTTGCCGATCGCCTTGGAAAGATCCTGGTCATTACGGACATCCCCTTTTATCCTTTCGATATTCTTGAATTTACCCAGATAATTCCAGTTAAATTCGACCGAATCCTTATCGTAACCAAAAATCTGCGAACGCATAAGATTATCCAGCACGATCACTTCATTTTTGGGGTCAGCCTGCGCAAAAAATTCGGCGCTGTGACTACCTACTAACCCGGCGCCCCCTGTTACCAACACTCTCATTTCTCTCTCCTTTCCAAAACCAGCTCCTTATATTTTAGGTAACTGACAAACTGGTATAAACCGGCATAAAAGGCCACGGAGAACCCGATGAAGCCGTCCCGAAAGCCTTTTCTTCCAATATAACTCCTTGTAAAACGGTCCAACGTCCTCCAAAGGAACCTGCCCAGGCGCATCGGCTTATTCTGATCAAACCATTTTTTCGCCTCGCGCGTAGTCTGATTGTTCAACTTACCCAAAAAATCCTCCAGGTTCCGGTAGGAGTAATGAATGATGTCGCCTTTTAAGTGCCCGCAGGGATCATCCATGAAAGCCCGCGGGTGCACGGCCACCTCTTCATAGCGGAATTTATCTTTTCGGAAAAACTTGAGTTGCGGGCTGGGATACCATCCACCATGCCTAACCCAATAATCCCCGATGTAATTCCTCCGGGGAATGGTAAATCCGTTGCAGGAGACATGCTTGCTTAAGGTCTCGCTGATCTCGTCTCTGAGCTCTTCGGTCACCCGCTCATCGGCATCCAGGCTTAAGACCCAAAGGTTCCTGGCCTGGGAATAGGCGAAATTGCGCTGCTTTCCTTCGTTATCCATCTTACGGATAATGATCTTATCCGTATACTGGCTGGCGATATCAACCGTCTTATCGCTGCTTTCGTCATCGACGAGCAATATCTCTGAGGCCCAACCGGCAACAGACTCAAGACAATCGGCTATGTTTTTTTCTTCGTTTTTAGTAAGCACCACCACCGTCAAATTCAGCATTTAAAAAACCTCTTTATTGAGTCAATAATATATTCTTTTTCCTTTTCTTTCAGCTCCGGGAATACCGGGATAGCTAAGACCTCTTTGGATGCGTAGAGCGATTCGGACAAATCTCCCGCGGCGCTCCCCAGATATTTAAAACATTTCTGCAGATGCAGGGACCGCGGATAATATACCCTGGCATCGATCCCTTTTTTGTTCAAATAATCAGCGAGCTCATCACGCCGGCGGATAACCCTGCAAACGTAATGATGAAACGTATGCCTGCAATCTTGCCTGATATACGGCGTCACCAGATCCAGGTATTGCAAATGGCGGTTATAAAAAAGGGCGTTTTCCAGGCGTTTAGCGTTCCATGAATCAAGATATTTTAATTTTACCCTTAAGACCGCGGCTTGTATCCCGTCCATCCGCTGATTACCGCCCAAAAGCGCGTGGTTATACTTGCCCCTATCACCCTGGTTCCGTAAGAGCGACACCGCCTCTGATATTTTTTTATTATTGGTCAGGACCATGCCGGCATCGCCAAAAGCGCCGAGATTCTTCCCCGGGTAAAAACTCACTGCCGCACAATCCCCCAGGGTCCCCGCCTTCTTACCTTTATACTCCGCGCCAAAAGCCTGGGCCGTGTCTTCAATCACCTTTAACCCGAACTTTACGGAAAGCTCAAGCAGAGTCTCCATCTCGGCGCACTGTCCATAGAGATGGACCGGAATGACCGCCTTGATCTTTCGTTTTTTATCGCGCAGCAAGATGCTCCTTACCGACTCCGGAGAGATATTATAGGTCAGAGGATCAATATCGGCAAAAACCGGTATTGCCCCGATACCGGCTATCGCGCCGGCAGTGGCAAAATAAGTAAAAGACGGACAGATCACGCCATCCCCGGGGCGGATCCCGCAGGCCGACAGGCACAGCTTAAGCGCGTCCGTGCCGTTAGAAACCCCCAGGGCGTATTTTACCCCGCAATAGGCCGCGGCCTCTTTTTCAAACAATCTGGTTTGATCGCCCAGGATAAAATCCGTCCGGTCGATTACCCCGCGGATGCCATTATCAATCTCCCGGCGTAACGGTGCAATTTGCCTATGCAGATCCAATATAGGTATCTTCATCATTCATTAAAGAGTAAGTTTTTTACCGCATCAAAGGCCATCTGGGTAGTTATGCCTTCCAGGCACTG
>JAQUQA010000135.1 GCA_028716305.1 Candidatus Omnitrophota bacterium
ACCTTATGCTCTTTTTCAAGTTCAATTACCGCTTCGGCGATTACCCGGTAAATGTTGAAGTAGTCCTGCTTTCTGCCTAAAAAGAACTCATCCAGGTCAGGGGCCCTCCAAACCTCATACCAGATATTATATTTTTTTTCGATACTCAGGTAGCGGATATTTTCTTTGACCAGCTCTTTAAAGGCCTTGAGCTCCAAAGGGGGGCTCTTTTTATCAAGCACCCTGCCCAGGCCCGCAGGGGTGCCGAAAACCGTCACGATCGCCACTCCACCGGCATCGGTAATCTGCTGCAGGATGTTTTCATAATTCGCCATTAATTTCTTTTGCAGATAATTATTTTTGGCGAATTCATTGATCTCCCAAAGGTTATACTGCAGGCGAAAAACCCCCTGGAAGCCGATATCTTTCTGCCAGGTATCCAGAACTTCCTGGGCCGCGAGCTCCTGGGGCCAGATCCCCTGACGGGAGAAACCACGCCCGCTTAAATCAACATCGGGTCGCAGGATCTTAGGCAAAGGGATGGTTCCGGCATTGACATCAAGCGTAATCTCCAGGCTGTTTTCCTGGGCAACGGCAAAATCGGCGGGCCTAGCGGAGAAAACCAAGCTCGCAAAGACAAAACAAAACAAAAACAACCTATTTATTCCATCGGATCGTTTCATGCGCTCAAACGTTGCTGCACCCTTAAGATCGAGGTTGCCTTGCCGCTGGTGTCGTCAATATCCAAAACCACCCCGTGCAACTGGATATCGGAATCAGCTACCTCAAACCTGACCGGGATATTGGTCAAGAATCTCTCCAGGACATCTTCCTTCCTTCTTCCGATTACCGAATCATAAGGACCGCTCATGCCTACGTCCGTAATATACGCGCAGCCGCCGGGAAGGATCTTTTCATCGGCTGTCTGGATATGCGTATGCGTGCCCAGGACTGCCGAAGCCAAACCATCAACATACCAGCCCATGGCCACCTTCTCCGAAGTCGCCTCGGCGTGGATGTCGATAATAATGGCCTTTGTTTCGCGGCTGAGATCTTCTATCGCCTTTTGCACGGCCTTAAAAGGGCATTCCAGCGCCTCCATAAAAACCCGGCCCTGCACGTTGATTACGCCTATTTTTCTTGCGCCGTCGATACAATATACCGCTTCTCCCCTGCCGGGCGCCCCTGCCGGAAAGTTTACCGGCCTCAAGATCCGCTCCTCTTGATTGATAATCTCAAAAATCTCTCTTTTTTTCCAGATGTGGTCTCCTGAGGTCAAGACCGAAACTCCGCTGGCAAACAATTCCTCGGCGACCCGCAAGGTAATCCCCGATCCTCCCGAGGCATTTTCGGCGTTGGCAATTACGAAGTCGAGGCCATGCTCTTTTTTCAATCCCGGTAAAAGTTCCTTCACCGCAAGCCTGCCAGGGGAACCGACTATGTCTCCGATAAACAATATTTTCATTAATTGTATCCCTTTATATTCTATACTTTTTGAAAGAGGGCGTCAAACAGATATCCGCCTTATTTAGCGTATTCGATTGCCCGCATTTCACGGATCACCGTCACCTTGATCTGCCCCGGATACTCCATTCCCTCTTCAATCTTTTTGCGGATATCGCGCGCCATATTTACCGCTTCCGGGTCGGAGATCTTTTCCGGCTGCACGATCACGCGGATCTCCCTTCCCGCCTGTATGGCAAAAGATTTTTCTACCCCCTTAAACACATTGGCGATAGATTCGAGTTTCTCCAGCCGCTTGATGTAGGTTTCCAGGGTCTCGCGCCTGGCACCCGGCCTGGCTGCGCTGATGGCATCCGCGGCAATCGCCAATACGGCATACATCGAACGGGGCTCGGCCTCCTCATGATGCGCCTCGATTGCCTCAATCACCGCAGGGGATTCATTATATTTTCTGGCTAACTCCGCTCCGATCTTGGCATGCGTCCCTTCGACCTGGTGGTCTACCGCCTTACCGATATCGTGCAACAGCCCGATTCTTCTGCCCAATTTGGAATCCAGCCCCAGCTCCGAAGACATCGCCCCAAAAAGAAAAGAAACCTCTTTTGAATGCTGCAGGGCGTTCTGTCCAAAACTGCTGCGATATTTCAGGCGCCCCAACAGCTTGATCAGCTCCGGATGCAGACTGTTTACTCCCGCTTCAAAAGCAGCACGTTCGCCTTCTTCCCTGATTTTCTCGTCGACTTCTTTCTTGGCCTTTTCTACGACCTCTTCGATCCGGCCGGGATGGATCCTTCCGTCGCTAATCAGTTTTTCCAGGGCCATCCTGGCTACCTCTCTGCGCACGGTATCAAAACAGGAAAGGGTAACTGCCTCGGGGGTATCATCAATGATCACGTCCACTCCGGTAGCCATTTCGAAGGCACGGATATTGCGCCCCTCCCTGCCGATCACGCGCCCTTTCATTTCGTCATTTGGCAGCGTGACTACGCTGACGGTAGATTCAACGGAATTTTCCGCGGCGCATTTTTGAATTGCCAGGCTGATAATCTCTTTTGCCTTTTTTTCCGCTACACCTTTTAACTCTTCCTCTTCTCTCTTGATCAATATCGCCTTTTCAGTACTCAATTCTTCATTCAAGCGGTTTAAAAGTATCTGCTTTGCCTCTTCCGCAGAGAGCGAAGAAATCTTCTGCAACCTGTCTTTTTCTTCGGCGATCAAGGAATAAAGCTGCGTCTCTTTCGCCTTCACCGATTCCTCCTGCTTTCTTACGTTCTCCAGCTTGGAATCGATTTCTTTTTCCTTTGTCACCAGCAAGTCGTGGCGCCTTTCAATATTCTCTTCTTTTTGCCCCAGACGCTTTTCCAGCCCCGCTATCTCCTGCCTCCTATCCTTGGTCTCCCGCTCAAAATCCTGCCTCATCCGGTAGAGAAGATCCTTTGCTTCCAGTTCCGCCTCTCTGCGGCGATCCTGAATTTCCTTTTTTGCCTGCTCTATAATCTGCTTTGCCTGGGTTTCCGCATCCTGAAGCTTTTTTTCCGCCATATTCTTGCGTAAAAAATAACCCACGGATAAACCTGCCGCGGCAATAACGATAAATAAGATTATGTTTAGCATTTTATCTTTGGCCTCCTTTAAAATACACTGCCTTTCGGATATAAAAATACCCCTGAAAAAAGCAGATGTCTTTTGTGATTTGCTTTTTGAAAAATTTTAGGCAAAGATTACTTTGTTGACTCCGAAGTCTGTTTTGGTGGCGGGTACAGAAGGCAAGATTTGGAAATCATAGGCCAGGCCGATAGAAGGCACAGAGTTGGGTAAACTGCTTAGGAAACGGTCGTAAAAACCCTTACCGCGACCTAAACGGTTATTTTTTTTATCAAATGCTACACCTGGCACAATCACTAAGTCTAAATCTTCTAATTTAATTGATTTTTTAACCGCCGGCTCCTTCACCCCGTAAGGCCCTGTTATCAATGGGGCGGTGAAATCCAGCAAGCAGGGTGTCATTTTTGAACATTTTGTCCTGCAAACCGGTACGGCGATTTTTTTTCCTAAATTTTGCGCTTCTTTGATCATCTCTTCGGTTTTGACCTCGCCATCAAAAGCTATATAAAACATGATAATCTTTGCTTTTTTAAAAAGCAAAGTCCGAAAAAGTTTACCTTTTATCAGTCTACTTTTTCTCTCGCGGTCATCCTCCTTCTGTGTTTTTAATCTCAAGAGAATTTTACTACGAATCCTGCGCTTTGTCAACCTTACTTGCCCGTTATCCATACAGGCGTTCTGACTAGTGTCCATGGACGTCATGCTTTGGCTCAAAGGCGCTTGGATCGCGGCCGATTTTTTTGTAATAATCCGCCAGCGCGGCCTTTAACGCCTGTTCGGCAAGGACCGAGCAATGGAGTTTTACTGCCGGCAAACCGCCCAGCGCCTCTGCCACCGCTTTATTGCTGATTTTTAAAGCATCCGGGATAGGCTTGCCTTTTACCATTTCCGTTACCATGGAACTGGTGCTGATGGCCGCCCCGCAACCAAAGGTCTTAAACTTGGCATCCACGATTATATCGTTCTCGACCTTAATATACATTTTCATCACATCGCCGCAAACCGGATTCCCCACCGTGCCTACTCCGCTGGCGTCGGGGATCTCACCGACGTTGCGCGGGTGCATGAAATGGTCCATTACCTTGTCGTTATAATTCAAGTCGCCCATCTTAAAAGTGTAAAATTCAAAGCGCAAAACTCAAAAC
>JAQUQA010000136.1 GCA_028716305.1 Candidatus Omnitrophota bacterium
AACATACTCCTGAATTCATCGCAGGCAGGGATCTGGTAGTTGTTTCTCCGGGGGTACCGGATTCGAGTGAAGCGGTCCGCTGGGCGCAAGAACGGAAGATCCCGCTTTATAGCGAGATCGAAGTGGCCGCTATTCTCTGCCCGGCGACGATTATCGCCGTTACCGGTTCCTGCGGCAAGACCACGGTTACCACTTTGATCGGCAGGATATTGCAGGCCGCGGGGAAAAAAACCTTTGTCTGCGGGAATATCGGGAATCCTTTTTCCGGAGAAGTTTCCCGGATGGCCGCCGGTGATTTTGTTTCCCTGGAAGTAAGTTCTTTTCAGCTGGAACGGATCAGGACTTTCAAGCCGAAGATCGCGCTCATTCTGAATTTTACCCAGAATCATCTGGACAGGTATAATGATATGCGGGAATACCAGCTGGCAAAACAGCGTATCTTTATGAACCAAGAGCGGGATGATTTTCTTGTGTTGAACGCGGATGACCCGGTTTTAAAAAAACTGGCCGCAGAGGCAAAGGCGAAAACCGTATTTTTCTCCAGGCAGGACGCCGCTAATCCGAACCAGGCGGCAGTATTGGCGGTAGCGGGCATCCTGGGGATTGAAAAGAAAACCTGCGCCGATGTTTTCACTCATTTTCGGGGAGTGGAACACCGGCTCGAGCTGGTGAGAAAGATAAACGGCGTCAGTTTTATCAATGATTCCAAGGCTACCACGGTTGATTCGGCGATCTGGGCGCTGGAAAATATTCACTCTCCGGTAATCCTGATTGCCGGAGGTAAAGATAAAGGGCTTGATTACAGCCTGATTCTGCCCTTTGCCAAAGGCAAGGTCAAAGAGGTTATTCTGATCGGAGAGGCAAAAGATAAGATCCGCCGGGCGCTGCAGGGGGGTCTGCCGTTTGAAGAAGCGGCTACTCTGCAGGAAGCGGTTGAGCGGGCCCGGGCAAAAGCGTTTCCCGGTGACTGTGTATTGCTTTCTCCGATGTGCTCAAGCTTTGACATGTTTACCAGCTATGAAGAGAGGGGAAGGGTATTTAAGGAGATAGTGGGACGCTTGCCTTAACATAAAGGCAAAACTCAAAGCGCAAAGCGCAAAACTACAGCGTAAAACGCAAAACTTAAACTAAAAACGTAAAATTCAGCTATAAGCTTTAAGTTTTAAGCTGTAAGCTTAACGTTTTTTGAATTTACGCAATACGCAATACGCCGTACGCAATACGGAATTTATTGTTTTACGTTAGCTTGTTTAGTTTGGGATTTTAAGGTTTAGACAAAGGACGCATGGAACTCCGCCAAACCAGAATTAATCTCTTTATCCTGACGCTCGTACTGGTCTCCATCGGCATGGTCATGATCTACAGCGCTTCAAGCATATACGCCTGGGATAATTATCAGGACAGTTTTTATTTTCTCAAGCGGCACGTCAGCTTTTTGCTTATCGGCGCGGTGATTATGTTTTTGGTAATGAGCTATGATTACCGCCGGCTGGAGAAATATGCAAAACCGTTGCTGGTGGTTTCGCTTATTCTCCTGGCTCTGGTGCTTATCCCCGGGATCGGCCGCGAGGTATCCGGCGCGCGCCGCTGGTTCAGGTATAAATTTATCAGTTTTCAGCCTTCGGAACTGGCCAGCCTGGCGGTAATCGTCTATGTCGCCGGCTTCATCAAGCGGCGGGGTAACCTGATCAAAGATTTCTGGAGGGGGTTTATGCCGCCGATGGCGGTATTGGGGATTACCGTTCTTTTGATCCTTGCCCAGCCGGACCTGGGTACTTCGCTTTCCATCGCGGCGGTAGTCTTCATGATGCTTTTTGTCTCCGGCGTCAGGATCAGGTACTTGGGTTCGTTGCTTTTGGCGAGTGTCCCGGCCCTGTATTTGTTGATTTTCAGCGTGCCTTACCGGCGGATGCGCATCATGGCTTTCCTGAACCCCTGGCTCGATCCCAAAGGCAGCGGTTTTCAGATCATTCAATCGCAGATCGCCATCGGTTCAGGGGGGATTTTTGGGGTCGGCCTGGGGCACTCCAGGCAGAAATTATTTTATCTTCCCGCCGCGCACACGGACTTTATTTTTTCGATCATCGGGGAAGAACTGGGATTGATCGGCACGATCGGGGTGATTATCCTGTTCATTATTTTTATCCAGCAGGCCCTCAAGATCATGAAGAATGCCCCCGATAGGTTCGGATATTTTTTGAGCATGGGGTTGATCCTGATGATCGTTTTAAAGGTGGCGGTGAATGTCGGGGTTTCCTGCGGCCTCTTGCCGACCAAAGGGCTGCCGCTGCCTTTCATCAGTTACGGGGGATCATCGTTTATCTTTGACATGGCCAGCGTGGGAATATTGCTGAATATCGCGCGGGTCGGCGATTATCCTTAAATATTGCATAAACCTATGCGGATTATTACGGTTTGCGGTTCAAGCGGAGGGCACATCTTTCCTGCCCGGGCTTTTTTGGAAAGATTGCGGCAAGAGTATCCGCAAAGCGAAATACTCTTTGTCTTACCGAAAAAGAGCATAGATTTGGATGATCTCGAGGATTTTTTTAAGATCAGGCGGGTTTCTGTTTCCGGGATCACCCTGAAGCCGCCGAGAGCGGCTTTTCGTTCCCTGGTCAATTCTTTCAGGGCGGGGCTGGAAAGCCTGAGGATCATCCTGAGTTTTAAGCCTGATGCGGTAGTCGGTTTTGGCAGTTTCAGCAGCCTGCCGCTAGTCTGGCTGGCCTGGTTCTTTCGCATCCCGACCCTGATCCATGAACAAAATGTCGTTCCGGGAAAGGCAAACCGGTTTTTGGCGGTTTTTGTGGATAAGATCGCGGTTACCTTTGAAGAAAGCCGGAAGTACTTTAAGAATTTCCGCAGCAAGGTGGTCCTTACCGGAATGCCGCTGCGCAGCAGCATTGTCCGGATAGAGCAGAAGGCGGCTCGTGATTATTTCGGCCTGCCCGGAGAGTGTTTTACTTTACTGGTTACCGGAGGCAGCCAGGGCAGTCACAGGGTGAATTCTGCCTTTTTGGATGCCGCCAGGAAACTTGCCGTTGATCATGAGTTCCAGGTGATCCATCTTTGCGGGGCAAAGGACCTGCCGGAGCTGCGCGAGGCCTATGAGAAATCCGGGATCAGGGCGAAGGTGTTCGCGTTCTTAAAAGAAATGCAATATGCCTATAGCGCATCCGACGCGGTTATCTCCCGGGCCGGGGCGTTAAGCCTTTCGGAAATAACTTTTTTTGCCCTGCCGGCATTGCTGGTGCCGTATCCTTACGCCTACCGGCACCAATCGATTAACGCGCACTTGCTGGAAGAGGCGCGATGCGCAGAGGTTATCGAGGAAGAGCGGTTGGATGCGGACAAGTTGAAAAGCGCCCTGGCGGTCCTGATCGATGATCCGCAAAGGCTGGCGCGGATGCGCGATGGTTATCGGAGTTTCGCCGTCCGGGATGCGGCTGGTCTGTTGTGTCATGAGGTAGTGTCGTTGGTTCGTATTGAATGAACTGCGTTCGGCGTTCAGTGTTCAGCGTTCGGCGCACCGTACGCAGTACGCAGAACGCCGTACGCGGTACGAAATCTATGGTTTCATCTTACTTTATTGAGGTTTTCTAAATGCGCTATCACTTCATCGGTATCGGCGGTATCGGGATGAGCGGGATCGCCCGCCTGGTCCTGCAGTGCGGCAAAGAGGTCAGCGGTTCGGATGTTAAAAATTCTGCGCTGCTCGAAGAGCTAAAGGCAAAAGGCGCCAAGGTCTTTATCGGCCATGACCGTTCAAATGTCGAAGGTTCGGATGTCGTTGTCTATTCTTCCGCGGTCAGCCGGGATAACCCGGAATTGTCCGCGGCCAGAAAAATGGGGGTGCCGGTTTTAAAGCGGGCAGAGGCGCTTTGCGAGTTGATGAAAGACAAAACCGTGGTCACGGTTTCCGGAAGCCACGGTAAGACCACGACTACATCATTGGTTTCTTATCTATTAATGGAAGCCGGGCTTTCTCCCACGGCGGTGATCGGGGGGATCTTCAGGAATATTGATACCAATGTTTGTTTCGGCAAGGGCAGCCTTTTTGTCGCTGAGGCCGATGAATCGGATGGTTCCTTCCTGCATTATCTCCCGAAATATTCCATTGTCACCAATATCGACCGGGAACACCTGGATTATTATAATGATTTTTCCGGAGTGCTCGCCTCTTTTAAAGGGT
>JAQUQA010000137.1 GCA_028716305.1 Candidatus Omnitrophota bacterium
GATATAGGCAAGCGTAATCAGGCTTGCTAAAACCGCGATTACCGCGTAGGCATAATGCCCGGAGCCCCAAAGCGCGATGATAATTATCAGCTTACTCCAGAACCCCGGTAAAGGCGGGATCCCGGCAGTTGACAAACCGGCCAATAGCGAAGAAACGGCGGTCAGGGGCATCTTACGGGCCAGGCCGCCGAGTTTATCCATCCGGCTCGTCCCCGTCTGTATCTTCAATGCCGCTGAGTTAACGAATAAAAGCGATTTAAAGATCGTGTGGTTAAAAAGATGGAAGACCGCTCCCGCCACCCCCAGGGCCGTGCCGCAGCCAAAACCCAGGACGATATAGCCCATCTGGCTGATGCTGGAATATGCGAGCATACGTTTAAAATCGTTTTGCGCCAGCGCGTCCAGCGCGCCGATAATAATGGAAACCGCCCCAATCAGCATCAGGACGTTTTCAATGGGGATACTGAACTCGAAAATCGCGCTGGTCACCCGCATCAAGGTATAGATCCCCATCGCCTTGGTGGCGATGCCGGCAAGAAAGACGGAAACCGCCGAAGGAGCCGAAGAGTAGGCATCTACCAGCCAGCCGTGAAAGGGCACCAGCCCTGCCTTGATAAAAAGCCCGCTTAAAAACATGCCAATGGCAAAAATGCCCAGGAAATCATGCGGAGAATTCCTGATCGCCTCGTGCATCAGGGAAAACGAGGTCCCCCCGGAAATAAGGATTATCAGCGAGATTGAAGCAAGCATAAGGATTGTCGCTATCGCCGAAAGGATCAGATATTTAAAAGTCGCTTCCAGGGCCTCTCTTCTCTTGTAGAAAGAGATCAGCATAAAAGAAGAAACCGAGGTTATCTCGATAAAAACATAAAGGGAAAAAACATCTTTTACCAGCACGATCCCGTTTAATCCGGCCAGGGCAATCAATAAGAGGCTGAAGAAATTCAATTTTTCATCGGCATCGGCATTTATGTAACGGCCCATAAAAACCGAAGTAAAAACGACTAGCCCGATGCAAAAAAGCATGATCTCGCCCAGCCCGTCAATGGCCAGGTCGAATTTAAAAAGATGGTCCAACCATGCGAAGTCGAGCTTCCAGAAAAAAGAATCCGGGAACAGAATGAGGAACATCTGGAACAGGCAAAGCGCCGCGGCCAGCCAGAAAGCCGCTCTTTTTAACCCCCGAAAAGGCAGGTTCAAAAACATCAAAATGAATAACGGAACAATAATAAACAGGTAAAGCACTGCTTTTTCCCCTTCTTAAAATTTCTTTGAATAAATCAGCGTCAGCATCACCATAAAGATCCCCACCAGCGACCACCAGAGATAGACGATGTAATTAGCCGTGCGCAGTTTGATCAGCCTGCCGACAAAAAAGCCCATGGTTTGTGGAACGAGGCCGTTATAGATCCGGTCTATTCCCCTGTCCAGTTTCCAGCAGGCCCGGGAAACAATACCCGCCAGCTTTAATCCGATATCATAGGGATCAAAAAAACGCGCTTCCGCTTTTTTGTAAATCCGGGAGAGGCCCGGCGCGTAATGGATAAAATCCGCGGCCCGTAAGCCGCTTCCCGTCATGACCGTCCCAAAAAGGTGGTAGACCAGCGCTGCCACCAAGACCCCGAAAGTAATGATAACCAGCTTGGGGCTGATCGCCCCGAGCAGGGAATCTGCGGCAAATGCCCCCTGCCCAAAGACCGGAAGGATCAAATTGGAGACCGCGAAATTATGCTTTAAACCGAAAAACACGCAAAAACCCGCCAAAACGATCATCGGCGCGAACATGGCAAAGGGGGCCTCTTTGACGCTGCGCTGGGGATCGTTAAATTTTCCCAGAAAAACCGCATGCCCCAGCTTTAAAAACGAGATAGCCGTAAATAATGAACCCAGCACGGCGCATAAATAAAAAACCACCCCGCTCTCCAGCGCGGCATCATAAACGAACTCCTTGGAAAAGAACCCGTTAAAAGGCGGCACCCCGCAGATCGAGGCCGCGGTGATGGCAAAACAGATAAATGTCACCGGCATCCTGAACCCCAAACCGCCCAACTTTTCCAGGTCGCTGCTCCCCGCCTGTTTCTCTACCGCTCCCGCAGTCAAAAATAAGCAACTCTTGTATAGCGCATGGTTGATCATGTGGAATAACCCGCCGATGATCCCCACCGGCAAGGCGGTCCCTATCCCAAGGATCATATACCCCACCTGGCTGACGGCGTGATAAGACAAAAGGCGTTTGTAGTCCTTTTGGATCAAAGCCATCATTACGGCTAAAATAATCGTAACCACCCCGGCAATCATCATCATTATGCTTAAACCCGAACCCGGTTCGAGTAAAAACATGTCCAGGGAGATCCTGGCTAAAAAATAGATCCCCAGTAATTTTTCCAATGAGGCCGGCAAATAAGCCATAAAAGGAAGCGGGGCGTCAACTGCCGCGTCCGGGATCCAGGTATGAAAAGGCATCGCCCCGGCCTTGGAGGCCGCCCCGATGAATAAAAGCACGAAGGCGGTTGCCGATAATGGGGTAATCGGCAGGGTAATCTGTGAGATATTCAATGTCCCGGAAATGCCGGCGGTGATGGCAATGCCCAGCATCATGCACAGATCACAAACCCCCACTATAACAAAAGACTTTATGGCGGTCCTAAAGGCGGAGTTACTGTCTTTGCCTATGGCGATCATCCCGAACGTCGTCAGGAGCAGTCCCTCCCAGAAAAAGAAAAACAGTAACAGGTTTTCCGAAAGCACCGCTCCATTCAGGAATGAAAGGGTAAATAATAAATACGCGTAAAACTGCTTCAGGCGCGGCTTACCCAACATGAACGCTGCGGAGTAAAGCGTGATCAAAAAAGCGAACCCGCAAACCGCCAAAAGGACAAAACTGTTGAAATGGTAGATCCGTAAAGAAAAGTCCAGGCCGAAAGGCGCCCAGGGCAGCCAGAAGGTTAATTCTTTTCCAAAAAAAGAGAATACCAAGAACAGATTTATCAAAATCGCCGCCAGGCTGATCCCCTCTTTTACAAAACGCATGCCTTTGGGGGCCGATAAAACCAGCAAGGCCGCCAGGAAAGGCAATATTATAGGTAAAGTAAGTATCTGCGCTCCCATTTCTTAGATTACCCCTTTAAGCTGTAAAATTATGGCCTGGATATAATTCAAGGGGATCTGCACGGCTATCCCCGCGGCCAAAGAGATACAAGCCAGTAATAATACGCTGCAGACCATCCCCCGGGAAGCTTCAGGCGCCTGCGAACTGCCTTCTTGCAGGAAAACCAGGTAAAATAATCTAAAAAGATAAAGCACGGTCATACAGGCAATGGCCAAAAAGACAAAACTCAAACCCATCCTGCCTGCTTGCAGCGAACCGGCGATCACCAGGTATTTGGCGAAAAATCCTCCGGTCGGCGGTATCCCCATGACGCTGAAGGCGCAAAAAAGAAAGGCCAATGCCGTCAAAGGCATCGTCCTGATCAACCCCCCGAGCTTAGTGATATCCCTAATTCCGGTATTTTGCTCTACTATACCGGCGCAGAGGAATAACCCGGCCTTGGCAATACCGTGCATCAGTATATAAAGCAGCCCTCCGGCAAAACCGGTATTATTGCCGATGGTCAAGCCGAGAAAAATAAAACCTATCTGGCTGATGGTCGAATAGGCGACAATCCGTTTAAAATCCGTCTCCCGCAAAGCCGCCCCCGCGGAAATCGCGGAGCTCAAAGCGGCGATCCACGGCAAAAGCTGGTTCCAGAGCAAGGCCGGAGTAAAGCTCGCCACAAATAAACGGGCATAGACATAAACACCGATCTTGACCAGGACCGCCGCGTGCAGCAGCGCGGTTACCGGCGCAGGGGCGACGCCCGCGTCCGGCAGCCAGGTATGGAAAGGCAAAGTAGCCGATTTAGATAATATCCCCACCATGATCAACAGAACAGCCAGGTTAGATACGCCCGCCGGACCAAGCCTTTGTTTAATAACGGCGATATCGAAGGAGCCGCTTTGCTGATAGATCATGATAAAACCGATCAGCATTATCAACGCGCCGAATACCGTAACCAAAAAAGTCTTATCCGCCCTCACAAGATCCGTATCCTTACGGAAAAAAGCAATCAGCCTCCAGCTGACTACCGCCGTAATTTCCCAAAAAACGTACAAGAATAAAAGGTTGGC
>JAQUQA010000138.1 GCA_028716305.1 Candidatus Omnitrophota bacterium
GATTGCCTGGATTATTGCTTATTGTCAAACACCGTTCTTTCGGGAAAGGCGCTTGCCGATTACGCGCTCAAGAACCAGTTTCCTGTAGAGCTTAAGGATCCTGCCGGGTTAAAAGAGATTACTTCCGCCAGGGTGATCCTGGCCGATTTGGGACATGAAGAGGAGCTGGTGCGTCACGACAGCCTGAAGATTAAAAGCGAAATTTCCCGGTTCATCCGGTAGATAAAAACAAATTGTTTTGCTTTCTTGGTTGTGATAAGATTGAAGCAATAAAAAGGAGACTGAGAAGATGATGAAGGTCCTGTTGGTTGATGACGAATTGGATTTTTTAAAGGTAATGCAGGTCCGTATCGAGAGTTGGGGCTACGACCTGGTTAAGGCCGCCAACGGTAAAGAGGCGATTGAGGCGGTGGGCCGGCATTCTCCCGACGTAATCGTCCTGGACTATATGATGCCCGATATGGACGGGGTAAAGGTGTTAGAGGAGATCAGAAAGATAGATAAAAATGTTCCCGTGGTTATGTTGACCGCCTATCCCGACAGGCGCTCGATCGAGGGGGCGGAAAACCTGGGTATCCACGCCTATATCCCCAAATTAAGCATGTATTCGGATGTGCAATTTTCCTTGAAAGAAGTCTTGAAGATGATCGAGGAGAAGAAGGACAAGAAGGAATAGGGCAATATTCCTCGGGATTCCCGGAAAAAATGAATAATCATAAAGGTGCCTTCAGGGCCCCGGTTTTAGTAGCCGCGATCTTATGCCTCTTCCTGGCCGGGCCGGTTCTTTTTGCCCGCCTGGCGCAGGGTATTTTATATTCTTTTGATGAAGCGGCGCCGCAGGAAGCGCTTTTTTACGATAAACTCCCCGAGCAAAACGTGCAATGCCGTTTATGCCCTCGGAACTGCTTGATTCCTCCCGGAAAAAGAGGGTTTTGCGGTATCCGGGAAAACCGCGGCGGTAAATTGCACACCCTCTCCTATGCCAAGGCAGTTTCTTTGAATGATCTTGACCCGATAGAGAAGAAGCCGCTCTTTCATTTTTTACCGGGGACGAGGACCTTTTCCGTGGCCACCGCGGGATGCAATTTAAAATGCAAATTCTGCCAGAATTGGAGCATCTCCCAGAAAAAGCCGGAGGAGGTTGACTTCGTATTATTAGAGCCTCGGGAACTGCTGGAGAAGGCAAGGAAGAGCGGCCGGCCGGCCATCGCCTATACCTATAGCGAACCGACGATCTTTTACGAATATATGCTTCATACGGCGCAGCTGGCAAAAAAAGCCGGCATCAAAAACGTCATGCACTCAAACGGCTATATCAACGAGGCGCCCTTGAGGCATCTGGTAAAGTATCTTGATGCCGCCAATATCGACCTAAAGGGCTTTAGCGACGATTATTACCAAGAGCTTTCCGAAGGCACCCTGGAGCCGGTATTAAGATCGTTAAAGGTATTGCGGGAGGAAGGGGTGCATCTGGAAATCACCAATCTTGTCGTCCCCGGGTTGAACGATGACCCGCAGGAGATCCGCAAGATGTGCCTCTGGATCAGGGAGAATCTGGGTGCGGATACGCCACTGCATTTTTCCCGTTTTTGGCCGGTTTATAAATTAAGCGGGCTGGATCCCACTCCGCTAGAGTCCCTGGAAAAGGCCAGAGAGATCGCCCGGGAATGCGGGTTAAAATATGTTTACATCGGCAATGTCGGCAACCATCCCGCGGAAAGCACGTATTGCCCCAAGTGTTCTAAGGCGGTAATCACGCGTGTAGGCTATATGGTTACAGAAATAAATATTGAAAACGGCAGATGTAAGTTCTGTGGGGAGAGGATTGAGGGTGTCTGGAAATAAGTGCAAAGTGCAAAGTGCAAAGTGCAAAGTTAAAGCGCAAAACCTAAAGTTTTTATTTTTTAGTTTAAGTTTTACGCTTTGCGCTTTATGCTTTACGCTTGCTTCTTATGCCGACGACACCGTCGGCCCGAACGTCGCCGGCGGTTTCTATCCGGATGATCCGGTTGAGTTGAAGAAAATGGTCGATGGTTTCCTGCAGGAGGTCAATCCCCATCCGCCGGAAGGAAAGATCTTTGCCTTGATCTCTCCGCATGCAGGATACGGTTACTCCGGCAGGGTTGCCGCCCACGGCTATAAACTGATCAAAGACAAGCCGTATAAAACCGTGATTGTTATCGGCACCAGCCATTATTTGGGATTCAGCGGGGTTTCGGTTTATCCGCAGGGAAAATTTCGCACTCCCTTAGGAAGCATAGAGATAGACCGCAAGCTGGCGCAGCAACTTCTCGGTAAAGACGAAGAGATAAAGTTCGACCCGCGGGCATTTAAAGAAGAACATTCGGTTGAGGTGCAGCTGCCTTTTTTGCAGGAAAGCTTGAGCGGCTTCAAGATCGTGCCCATAGTTATGGGAGATTGTACCCTGACGGTCTGCCGCAGGCTGGCGTCCCTTTTAAAAGAGGCGATCGCCGCCCGGGAGGATGTTTTAGTAGTGGCCTCCAGCGACCTGTATCACGGTTATGATTACCGGGAGGCACAGGCCGTCGATAAGATCACGGTAACTTTTTTGAAAAAGATGGATGCCGAAGGGCTTTATTATGCCATCAGAGAGAAGAAGGCGCAGGCCTGCGGGGGGTTCGGCATGGTGGCTACATTACTTCTGGCAAAAGAATTTGGCCATGATAAATTAGCGGTGCTGGACCAGACGAATTCGGCCCAGGTGACCGGCAACAAGGAAAAAGGCGTCTGGACCGTTGGTTACCTTAGCTGTGCCATTGATGCCCCGGATAAGGAAGGTCTTAACAAGCAAAAAGAAGAAGAAAATAGGGGAGAAAAACCAATGTTGAATAAAGAGGAACGCAGTAAATTGCTTGAGATCGCGCGCAGTTCGATCAAGAGTTATCTTAATAACGGAGAAAAGCCTATGCTTAATGAAAGCAGCCCCGTTTTAAATGAAGAGATGGGGGTCTTTGTTACCTTGCACGAAAAAGGCGCCTTGCGCGGCTGTATCGGAAACCTGATCGGCAAGGGGCCGCTTTTTCTCTCCGTGCGGGACATGGCCATAGAATCGGCAACCGGAGATCCGCGCTTTCCCGCTTTGCAGCCGGCAGAACTCAAAGATGTGGAGATTGAGATCTCGGTGCTCTCTCCAATGAAAAGAATAAAATCCGCGGACGAGATCGTGCTTGGCAGGCATGGGGTGCTGGTACGTAAAGGCCTGCACAGCGGTGTCTTCCTGCCGCAGGTTGCCGATGAGACCGGATGGACAAAAGAAGAGTTTCTGAACAACCTTTGCGCGCATAAAGCGGGATTGCCGGAATCCGCCTGGAAGGACCCGTCCACCGAACTCTATATATTTACCGCCGAAATATTTTCCGAGAAGAAATAAATTTAAAGAAGGACTGCCGACCGTATGTTACGCGTATTTTTATCATTAGAGGATATTAAGACGGATAGGCTTACTATCGATGATAAGGAAGTTGTCCATCATGCCCGGGATGTCCTGCGGCTTGAGCCCGGAGCAGAGGTGATCGTGGTCAGCGCCAGGCAAGAGGAGTATCTTTGTGCGCTGGAGCAAATCGCGAAAACAATGATTCTGCGGGTTAAACAGAGGCGCCGGGCCGTTGAAAACGCCTCTTCCGTTATTTGGCTGGCCTGCGCGGTCCCCAAAAAGGCAAAATTTGACGATATCGTGGATAAGTTGACCCAGTTAGGCATTACAGGGATCATTCCGATACTCACGCAGCGGACCGTTGTAAAGATAGAAAAGAGCAAAAAAACGCCTAAGCTGGAACGTTGGAAAAAAATTGCCCTTAATGCCTCCAATCAGAGCCAGCGCAGCTGCCTGCCGGTGATTGAACCAATCAAGGATTTTCAGGAAGTTTTGAGCCGTTCCGGCGATTTTGATTTAAAATTGATCCCCACACTCGGAGAAAATACCAGGCCGCTGGCCGAGATAGTCAAAGACGCGCCATTCAAGAAGGCGTTGGTCCTTATCGGCCCGGAAGGGGACTTTTCTCCGGAAGAGGTCAGATCAGCGATAGATCAGGGGTTTATCCCGGTCTCTCTGGGGCAGACCGTTTTACGCGTGGACACTGCCTGTATTGCCGTAACCAGCTTTATGAAAATATCCCGCC
>JAQUQA010000139.1 GCA_028716305.1 Candidatus Omnitrophota bacterium
CAGATTACCGCCTGGCAGTTTTTACCCTTGGCCAGTTTTAAAGCTGCCAGGGGAATCTCAAAAGCGCCCGGCACCCAGGCAACCGTCAGGTCTTTGTCATCTACCCCATGCCTGACCAGAGTATCCAGGCATCCGGAAACCAGGTCCTTAGTTACGAAGTCATTGAACCGTGAAGCAATTATAACGATTTTTTTTCCTTTTGCAATCAAATTCCCTTCAAGCGTCTTCGCCATGCTACCTCCTCTGTTCGTCGCGCGTATTGCGTCGTGCGTATTGCGAAAACTTAAAACGCGCTAACGGGCAAACGCAATCACGCGTTAACCTTGATTAAATCTCCAGTTGATGCCCCAGTTTCTCTTTCTTTGTTTTTAAATAGTTATAGTTCGAAGGATTGGGCTCGACTTCCAGGGGGACCCGTTCGATGATCCGCAGGCCATACCCTTCCAGGCCGACGATCTTGCGCGGATTGTTGGTTAAAAGGCGGATATCTTTTAAACCCAGATCAGCCAGTATCTGCGCTCCGATCCCGTAATCCCTTAAGTCGGCCTTATGCCCCAGGGCCTCATTGGCCTCTACGGTATCCATCCCTTTATCCTGCAGGCCATAGGCCCGGATCTTATCCACCAGGCCGATACCCCGGCCCTCCTGGTTCATATAAAGAATGACCCCTTTTTTCTCCGCGCCGATCAACTGCATCGCTTTTTGCAGCTGGCGGCCGCAATCACAACGCAATGACCCGAAGACGTCTCCGGTCAGGCATTCCGAATGCACCCGGGCCAAAACCGCCTGGCCCGAGAATTCACCCATGGTCAAGGCGGCATGCACCTTGGCGTCTGAAAGATCGCGGTAAAGAATAAATTTAAATTTTCCGAATTCCGTGGGCAAAATGGTTTCGGTGATCCGCTCAACCAGCTTTTCCGAGCGCCTGCGGTATTCGATCAGGCTGGCAATGGAACAGATCTTCAGGTTGTGCGCTTGAGAAAACTCGATTAACTGGGGAAGGCGGGACATCGTGCCGTCTTCATTCATGATCTCACAGATCGCCCCCGCCGGATATAACCCTGCTAATCTCGTCAGGTCAACGGTCGCCTCTGTATGGCCGCTGCGTACCAGGACCCCTCCGCGGCGTGCCCTTAAAGGAAAGACGTGCCCCGGCCGGATCAGGTCTTCGGGTTTTGTCTGGGGATTGATCAGAATTTCTATGGTGCGGGCCCGGTCATAGGCCGAGATCCCGGTAGTAATACCCGAAGCGGCATCAACCGAGATCATCCAGGCGGTAGAAAATGGATCCTGATGGGGCAGTTGCGGCGCCTGGTTAAGCATCGCCTCGAGCCTTAGTTGTTTAAGCCGCTCCTCTTCCATCGGAACACAGATCAGCCCCCGGCCGAACTTAGCCATAAAGTTTATATCCTGGGGCCGGATAAAAGAGGCCGCGATTACCAGGTCGCCCTCATTCTCGCGGTCCTCGTCATCAACCACCACGACCATTTTGCCTTTTTTTAGATCGTCCAGGATTTCCGGAATGGTATTAAACAAGCTGCCTCCTAACAAAAATACCCGAAAGACAATCTTCGGGTATAGGAAAAGTTAATCTTCTTCCATCTGGACTGTACGTAATAGCGCCCACCAAGTATCAACAAATTTGTGGGTGCTACCAGCGTTACTTTAACTCAGTAACGCCCGATGCAAAATGATGCATCGGCGCGCCGCCTCCTGCGGCGCCATCGGCTCTGGAATATCACCAGATCTTCCCTGGCTAAATAATCAGCAAAGGATCGCGGGCTTAACCGCCGGTCAGGAATTTCACCTTCCGCCAAAAGACTTGGCGGATCCGCCACGATTTGTGGCGATACCCTGAAGATTAATTGATTAAGGTAGTATAACACAAATTCTTGCCTTGTCAATAGGCATAAAACTGCCTATAATAATGGGTGATGGAAAAAATACTGCCCAAAATCCGTGCTTTATTGCTCAAAGAGGGATACACCGTTGCCATAGCCGAATCCTGCACCGGAGGCCTGGTTTCCAGCCTGTTAACGCAGCTCCCGGGAAGTTCTCAATACTTTCTATGCGGAGTGGTTGCTTACAGCAATAACAGTAAAAACCGGCTTTTAAAGGTCCCCCTGGCCCTGCTAAAAGAAAAAGGCGCGGTATCCGGGGAAGTCGCCAGGGCCATGGCAGAAAATATCAAAAAAATCTCCGGGGCCGATTTGGGAATCGGGGTCACCGGGATCGCCGGACCCGGCGGGGCAATCCCGGGCAAGCCGGTGGGAACGGTATTTATCTGTCTGACGCAAAAAAATGTAACTACCTGCATTAAATACCGCTTTCGGGGAAACAGATCACAGATAAGAAATCAATCCGCCTTTAAGGCGTTAAAAATTCTATATAATCTATTGGTATCAGCTGTTTAATGACAAAATAAATTCAAAACAGAAATCTTTGTCATTTGACATTTGTGCTTTGATATTTGTTATAAACTTTTACACTTATAACTTATAACTTATAACTAAATGCGAGCCTTTATCGCCATTGAACTACCCGAAAATACCAAGAACCTCCTCTCCCGCCTGCAGCAAGAACTCAAAAATTCCAATGCCGACGTGAAATGGGTCAATCCGGAAAACATCCACCTGACATTAAAATTCATCGGGGAGATCGACGAAAACCAGCGCGGGCAGATCAATACCCGCCTGCAGTCCATCGCCGCAAGCCATAAATCCTATTGGGCGAAGATATCTTCTTTAGGGGCCTTCCCGAAGATCAGCTCTCCGCGGGTGATCTGGGCGGGGCTGGCGGAAGGCGACCTCCAGACAAAAGAGCTTGCCGCGGCAATAGAAGAATCACTGATTCAAATAGGGATCGCTAAGGAGGAAAGAAATTTCTCTTCTCACATCACGTTGGGCAGGTCAAGGTCGGGACTGAATTCTTACAGGCTGGCGGAAAAAATTACCGAACAATCCGGCAAGTTGGAAAATCCGGGGCTGGAATTCCCGGTAGAAAGAATTACCCTCTTTAAAAGCCGGCTTTCCCCCGGGGGCCCTCTCTACGAAAAACTGCAGGAAGTAAGCCTCAAGACCGCCTGAAGCACGATATTGGTATAAACTGCGGCCATCACGTCATCAAGCATGATCCCCAACCCCCCTTTTAGATTCTGCAGGGCCGACACCGGGTAAGGTTTAAGCGTATCAAAAAGACGGAAGATAAAGAAGCCAATGAGGATCGTCCTGGTATCCAAGGGGTGGATAAAAAGAAAACTTAAAAAGATCCCGGCTACCTCATCGATCACCACGCGGCTGGGGTCCTTTCTGCCAAATTCCTTTTCTGCCGGCCCACAAACCAGAAAGCCCAAAACCAGCAAAACCAGGCAAGAAACGATATGTAACCCGGGGTTATCGGCTATCGGCAATAATAATAACACTGCGGCCAGGCTGCCGAAGGTCCCGGGGATAAGCGGCAGGTAACCCACGTAAAAAAAACTGCTCAAAAGCCTGATCAGCAGTTTGCGCGCGGCCATGGGCATTTTAGAACTTCGCGATGATCTTACGGTTTTCCCAGAGGTAGGACAGACCGGAGTATAAAGTTACCCCGACGGTAAAGAGCATCAACAGGTAAATACTCCATTTGAAGAAATTATCCCAGTTGGGATTCCAGACAAAGAACCTCTTCATCACTTCCTGAAAAACCACAAAAACCAGGATAAAAAAGATCACCACCATCTGGGAAGCGGTCTTATGCTTACCGGCCTTGCTGGCGGAAAGGACCTTTCCCTTATTCAGGGCAAAAAGCCGCAAGGAGGTAATCAGGATCTCCCGCGAGATAATCACCATAAACATCCAGACATTAATGATCTGCAGCTGCAGGAACGCGGCAAATGCCGCCAGGACCAGGATCTTATCGGCAATCGGGTCCATCAGTTTTCCGAAATCCGTGATCATGTTCCTCCTCTTGGCGATTAGCCCATCGAGAAAATCGGAAAGCGCGGCAAGGCTGAATATCAGCAGGCTGATCAGTTTCGTCCACCAGATCTTCTCCCACCAAATCAAAAACAGGATAAAGACCGCGGTAAGAAAAATACGGAACATCGTGATTTTATTGGC
>JAQUQA010000140.1 GCA_028716305.1 Candidatus Omnitrophota bacterium
CGAAGTCGATAATCCTGGAAGCCGTGTTCAGGCTGAAAAAAACCGGCAGGCCGGCCGCGCGAGATAGCCTTAAGCAATACCTGGCCTTGCGCCGTGCCACCCAGGACGCGCGCTATCCCAGCGCCGGATGCGTTTTTAAAAATCCGGGGAGGGAATCGGCGGGGAGATTGATCGACCTCTGCGGCCTCAAGGGCAAAGCCCGCGGCGGCGCGGTTATCTCTTTAAGACACGCAAATTTTATTCTCAATAAAGACAGGGCCAAGGCGGCGGATGTTTTGTATCTGATGCGCCTGGCAAAGTCGGCGGTAAAAAGGAAATTCGGTATTACTCTTAAGCCGGAGATCAAGATATGGTCATGAAACGCGGTACGCGGTACGCGGTACGCCGTACGGATTATGGACGCATCGGCGTCTTAATGGGCGGGCCGTCCACGGAAAGAGAGATTTCCCTGAAATCCGGAAGGGCGGTTTTTGAGGCCCTGCAAAATCTTGGGCTGGATGCCGTGGCGGTGGATATCCAAACGGATGATTTCTCGCAGAACTCCCGCCTTTTAAGGACAGAGGGGATCCAATCGGCCTTTATCGCCCTGCACGGCCGGTTCGGCGAAGACGGCCAGATCCAGGAGATCCTGGATTCGCTGAAGATACCTTATACCGGTTCCGGGAAATTAGCCAGCCGCCTGGCCATGGATAAGTTGGCCACGCGCAGGATCCTGGAGGTGTATGGTTTTCCTCTTGCGCGTTACGCGGTAATCGAGAAAGCCGTCCATAATCCCAACACCTCCTGTTTGGGGGAATTTACTTTTCCGGTTGTGGTCAAGCCGGCATCGCACGGTTCGAGTATCGGGCTTTCTATAGTCGAAGAAAAAAAGGCGTTGTCCCAGGCGATCGAGAGCGCCCTGAATTTCGACGAAAAGGTAATCGTGGAAGAGTATATCAAGGGCAGGGAAATGACCGTCGGGGTCCTGGATGACCGGGCGTTGCCGGTCATCGAAGTGATCCCGAAAAACAGGTTTTTCGATTACCAGGCCAAATACACCGCCGGATTGACAGAGTATATGGTCCCCGCGAAAATAGATAGATCCACGGCGCGCAGGATCCAGGAGGTCGCCTTAAAGGTGCATCGGCTGCTGGGATGCTACGCCTATTCACGGGTAGATATTATCTTAAGCGAAAAAGACGTCGCTTATGTATTGGAAGTAAATACCATCCCGGGTTTTACCCAGACCAGCCTTTTTCCCAAAGCGGCCCGTGTCGTGGGGATAGATTTTTCTCAACTTTGCCTTGAGCTGATCAGGTTGGCGCATGAAAAAGCATAGAGCGGCCGCCGCCCCGAAAAAGAAAAAGCTGAATTTAGCGCCGCTTTTTTTTATTTTGGTGCTTTTGGGGGCCACCCTGCTGCTCTGGGCCGCGGGGAGCTCCTTAAAAGACCTCGATTATTTCAAGATCAAGGATGTCATCGTCAGCGGCAATGATGGCAGGGATTTTTCCTACCTGAAGGGCCGCAATATTTTTTTACTGGACCTAAAAGCCGAATCGCAGGAACTGTCCGGAGCCTATCCAGACTTTCTGGCAATCAGGATAGTCAGGGTTTTGCCTGACCGGGTTTATATAGACTTTGTCAAAAGATCGCCGGTAGCCCAGGTCAAGCTCTACAGGGTCTTTTGCGTCGATGCCGAAGGGGTATTTTTTGAATGTCAGCCGGCGGGGGTGCCCGGGGAGTTGCCCCTGATCAAAGGTTTGCAGGTGCGCATCTTCGCGCCGAAAACGGGGAAAAGATATAATAACCGGGAGCTCTCCCTGGCATTGCAGGTGATCGGGCTTTTTGCGAAAAACCCGGTTCTTAGCAAGCGCTACCGGATCAGTCAAATCGACGTAGAGAATATCCTGAATACCTCTTTTGTGGTTGTACCGGAACAGGGACCGGCCGTCCCGGATCCGGAGCATCGAAAAAAAATCGGTTTTGAAGTCAAGATCGGCAGTGAGTATACCGCCGACAGGATCGCCATTCTTTCCAGCCTGCTTAAACAGCTGGGGGATAATGCCGGTAAAATTAAATATGTTGACTTGCGTTTTAAGGAAACAGTGATAAAATTCAATAATGATAAATAATTACATTTGCGCGCTTGATATCGGTTCGAGTAAGCTGGTTGCCGCCGCGGCCCTGATCAAAAAAGGGCGCATCGCCCAGATATTTCTGGAGAGTGAACCCTCGCGCGGTATCAGGGAAGGGGTAATCGTTGATTCCGTAGAGCTGGTTTCCGCTTTGAGCCGGCTCATGCGTAAGCTTAGGGGGACCTCCGGTTTAAAAATAAAGAGCGTATTCGCGAATGTCTCCGGCCAGGATATCGTGACCAAGCATTCATATTCGGTCATTCCTCTGGCCGAAAGAGGGAACAAAGTTATTTCCATTTTTGACATGGAAAAGGTAAATGACCAGGCCAGGATATTGGGGTCCAGCCTGGAAGAAGAGATCATTCATCAGATCCCCTTTGCCTACGGCATTGACTCCAAGAAAGACATTGTCAACCCGCTGGGGCTCTACAGCCACAGGCTCGAGGTTGATCTTTTTCTGGTCTGCGCCAAGATCTCTTCGCTGCAGGCCCTGAATCGCCTGGTGCATCAGTCGGGATACGATCTCAAAGAGGTATTTCTTTCCGGGATCGCTTCCAGCTGCGCTGTTTTTAACCAGGATTTCAAAACCGGGGTAAACGTTTTTTGCGATATCGGCAGCGATATCAGCGAATTGCTGATCTTTAAAGACGGCGCGCTTAAGGATATCCGTCTCTTGCGCCTGGGAGGGGACATGCTTACGCAGGAGCTTTCCCGCTCCCTGAATATTTCTCTTGAGCTGGCGGAAGACTTAAAAAGGACCCATGCCGCTGTGGGAAACTATGAGGATATCGAGGAAGATAAAGAGATCCTGATCAAGAAGGACAATCTTTATAAGCCGATCAAACAGAAACTGGCCGCGCAGATCACCACGGATAAGACCAAGGCGATCTGCGAAATGATCAAGGTCGAGGCCGGGAAATCCCTTTCCTTGAACGAGGTTTCCAATTTTGTGGTTGCCGGAAGGTCGGTGCTTCTTGAAGGTTTTCTGGAGATGCTGGAAAGCACCCTGGGGATCCCGGTAAAACTGGCCAAACTGGGGCACCCGCAGCTGCTTTCGTTGGCGGGAAGCAATGAGTTATTATCCGGGCACAAATACCTGACTTACCTGACGGCGCTCGGCCTGATCTGTCAGGCCTTGCGTGTCGAAGAATTGCCTCAGTTTTCCGCGGTAGTTGAATCATCGCGCAATCCTGTCTCCAGGCTGATCAGCCGGGCCAAAGAAGTCTATCAGGAATATTTTTAGCCCTCCTTGACCACACCGTCGATTCCGCTATAATAGAGATTTGGGTGAAGAACGAAGTTGAACCTTTTGTTTTCTGTTGTATAATATGCTTTCTGAATAAAGGATGGTCAAAAACGCTATTATAGAGATAAACAAGCGGATCACCCGGGCCTGTCTGGCATGCGGAAGGGACCCTCGCGTGATCAGGCTGGTGGCGGTCAGCAAAACTGCCGGGATAGCGCAGATAGAAGAGGCGCTTGCCTGCGGCATAACCGATCTGGGTGAAAGCAGGGTCCAGGACGCCGTCAGTAAATTTAACGCAATACGCACGACGCAATACGCAGGACGCGCCAGCTGGCAGATGATCGGTCATCTGCAGACCAACAAGGTAAAAGAAGCGGTAGAGATCTTTGATTTGATCCATTCCGTGGACAGCCTGCGCCTGGCAGGGGAGATTGGCCGGCAGGCCGCCAGAATCAATAAGGTTCAGGATATTTTAATTGAGGTCAAAACATCAGCAGAGGCCGCTAAGTTCGGCTTTCCTCCTGAAGAGGCGGTTTTGGCCGCGCGGGAAATATCAAAGGTAAAGAACTTAAGGCTGCTTGGGTTAATGACAATTGCCCCTTTTGTCGAAGATCCACAGCAGGCCAGGCCGTACTTCCGCCAACTGCGGGAGCTGCTCGATCAAATTAACGCCGAACGCATCTCGCCGAACGCCGTACGAGAACTTTCTATGGGCATGACCAACGACTT
>JAQUQA010000141.1 GCA_028716305.1 Candidatus Omnitrophota bacterium
AAGATTCCCTTTTTGGGGCTTTGCTTAGGGATGCAATGCGCGGTGATCGAGTTTGCCAGGAATGCCTGTGGGTTAAGGGGAGGTAATTCAACGGAATTTAAACCAAGGGCCAAATACCCGGTAATCAGCCTGTTAAAGGAACAGAGCGCCATCAAAGATCTCGGCGGGACCATGCGCCTGGGCAGTTATCCCTGTAAAATCAGGAAGCGGACCATGGCATACCGGGTGTATGGGCAGGAACTGGTGCAGGAGAGGCACCGGCACCGTTACGAGTTCAATAATAAGTATAGAAAACCTTTAGAAAATAAAGGCATGGTGTTTTCCGGGGTTTATCCGAAAAAGAACCTGGTGGAAATTATTGAATTAAAAGGACACCCTTTCTTTATGGCAGTGCAATTCCATCCGGAATTTAAATCCAAACCCGACAGGGCGCATCCATTGTTCAGGGAGTTTATCCGAGCGTCCATAAATTACGATAACGGTAAATAGCCGTAGATCTATAACCGCAGAATAGACCGATGAAGAAGACCGCTTGCATACTGGCGCTGGAAGACGGAAAGATATTCCGCGGGCTTTCCTTTGGGGCCGAAGGGGAAAGTTACGGGGAGGTTGTTTTTAATACCAGTATGAGCGGCTACCAGGAGGTGCTTACCGATCCCTCCTACAGGGGGCAGATCGTCACTATGACCTATCCCCTGATCGGTAATTATGGAGTGAATTCCCGGGACGCGGAGTCCTCCCGGCCGCAGGCTCAAGGGTTTGTGGTAAAGGAATACAGCAAGATCGCCAGTAACTGGCAAAAAGAGATGAGTCTTGGCGATTATCTGAAAGAAAACAACATTCCGGGTATCGAAGGCATAGACACCCGGGAACTGACGTTACACATCCGCCGGCGCGGGGCAATGAAGGCCGTACTTTCTACGCTGGATGATAATGAAAAAAACCTGGTCAGGAAAGCTGTGGATTCTCCCGGCCTGATCGGCAGGGACCTGGTCAGGGATGTCTGCTGCGGCAGGCCTTATCAGTGGAGCAGAAAAGGAAAGTATAAGGTTGTAGTTATAGATTGCGGGATAAAATTTACTACCTTGCGGATATTGCAGGAGCGTGATTGCCGGGTGACGGTGGTTCCGGCCGGCACAACTGCGCAGAGGATCATCAAGCTGGATCCGGACGGCGTGCTGCTTTCCAACGGCCCGGGCGATCCGGCGGCACTGGATTATGTAGTTAATTCCGCGCGCGAATTGATCGGCAGGGTACCGCTCTTCGGCATTTGTCTCGGCCATCAAGTGCTCGGCCAGGCGCTGGGCGGAAAAACTTTTAAACTTAAATTCGGCCACCATGGGGCGAATCATCCGGTCAAGGATCTAAAGACGGGTAAGGTTTATATTACCGTTCAGAACCATGGATTCTGCGTAGATATCGATTCTCTGCAGGGTAAAGGGGTTGAGATCACGCATCTGAATTTGAATGACCGGACCATGGAAGGGATGCGGCATAAAAAGTTGCCGGTATTTTCCGTGCAGTTCCATCCGGAGGCGGCGCCGGGTCCGCATGACGCCAAGCACCTGTTTGATATATTCATAGATATGATGAAGAAGCGAAAAACTCAAAACGCAAAACTAAAGCGTAAAGTGTAAAACGTTTTAGGTTTTGCGCTGCAATTTTGCGCTTTGCGCTTTGCACTTTACGCTATTATTATGCCTAAACGAACAGATATCAAAAAAATCCTGATCATCGGATCAGGGCCGATCATTATCAGCCAGGCCTGTGAATTCGACTATTCCGGGACGCAGGCCTGTAAGGTCCTGAGGCAGGAGGGTTTTAAGGTCATCCTGATCAACTCCAACCCGGCTACGATCATGACCGATCCGCAGACCGCCGATAGCACCTACATCGAGCCGATCACTCCGGAGATTATCGAGAGGATTATCGCCAAGGAGAGGCCCGATGCCCTGCTGCCCACTTTAGGCGGTCAGACTGCCCTGAACGTGACCGTGGAATTAAGCGAGAAAGGTGTATTAAAAAAATATAAGGTGGAAACTATCGGGGCCAATATCAAGGCGATCAAAAAAGGCGAAGACCGCCGTTTATTTAAAGAAGCGATGCAGAAGATCGGGCTGGATCTGCCGAAAAGCGAACGGGCCTATTCCCTGAAGGATGCCTGTCAGATCGCCGAAAGGATTGGTTTTCCGGTAATCATCCGGCCGAGTTTCACCCTGGGGGGCACCGGCGGCAGTGTTGCCTATAACCGGGAAGATTTCAGAGGGCTAGCCAAGCCTGGCCTGGAGTCCAGCATGATCGGAGAAATTTTGATTGAAGAATCGCTGATCGGCTGGAAGGAGTTTGAGTTGGAGGTAATGCGTGACCTGAAAGACAACGTGGTAGTGGTCTGTTCGATCGAGAATTTCGACCCCATGGGCGTGCATACCGGCGACAGCATTACCGTGGCGCCGGCCCAGACTCTCTCCGACCGTGAATACCAGCGGATGCGCGATGCGGCCATCGCCTGTATCAGGGAGATCGGGGTGGAAACCGGCGGATCGAATATCCAGTTTGCCGTAAATCCGCAAAACGGAAGAATGGTAGTTATAGAAATGAACCCGCGTGTTTCCCGCAGTTCGGCCCTGGCTTCCAAGGCCACCGGGTTCCCCATCGCGAAAATTGCCGCCAAGCTGGCGGTCGGTTATACCCTGGATGAGATTACAAACGACATTACCAAAGAGACTCCCGCCTGTTTTGAGCCGGCGATCGATTATTGCGTGGTTAAGATTCCGCGTTTTACCTTTGAAAAATTTCGTTCTTCCGATCCCACTCTGGGAGTGTCGATGAAATCAGTGGGGGAGGTAATGTCCATCGGCAGAAGTTTTAAGGAGGCGCTGCAGAAAGGCCTGCGTTCCCTGGAAATCAAAAAATTCGGCCTGGAGAGCCTGCTTTTTAAGGGGGAAAAGACGGTTACGGCCGATAACGGCACCTTGCAGGAGATAGAGCAAAAGCTTCGGGTTCCCAATGCCGAACGAATTTTTTATATCGGCGATGCCCTGAGGGCGGGCCTGAGCGTAGAGAAGGTCCATGAATTGACCATGGTCGACCCCTGGTTCCTGTATAACATCCAAGAGATCATTGATCTGGAAAAGCAGATCCGTTCTTGCTCCGGGGTCCTGAGCGCGGAGACCCTGGATTCAGCCAAGCGATTGGGTTTTAGCGACCAGCAGATCGCCACCTTAGTCGGCAAAAAAGAAGAAGAGATCGCGGCTTTAAGAAAATCCCTGCAGATCAGCCCCGCATTCAAGCTGGTGGATACCTGTGCCGCTGAATTTCAGGCATATACCCCGTATTTTTATTCCACCTACGATCGATAAAACCATCAACTCTCCTCATTTATAATCGGTGTTCCTCCAATTTAATGTTTGAGAATTTGCCTGTTTAGTTGTAAAATAGGTAACAACTGAACAAGGATAATCAGGAGATTTATGAACCGAGAAGAGATCACCGACGAATTTTTAAGGGCCTTTAAAGTCTGCCTGAATACCGCATCTCTCTATTCCAAAGACCACCCCTATTTTTTAAAATCAGTCCAGGAATTCCTGGTTAAGACGCAAAATATTCTTGAGCTTTCCGATTCCCTAAGTATCAGCGCCACTGCCTCAGAGCTGCTTTTAGACGGTAAGGCCTGCGTAAAAAACCCGAACTGCACCGAACTGGCCGAAATCATCCATAAACGTAAGATCAAGTCATTCCAGATAAAAAGAGGCGTCAGCTTGCAGGAATTGACCAACTTGGTCGGGAATATTTCACTGCGGCCGAAAGAACTTTTTGGGCTCGGCGGGATCGCAAAGATGCTCAACTCCGCCGATAATCCCAATATCGCCATAGAAGAACTGGATTATTCGGAATTATTGAAAAATGAGGGGGAGGAAGCAAGGGAGATTTGGGCCTATTTGTTGCAGCGGGCCGTCCAGACAAATGATCCCGGTATCTATAAGGAATTAGCGGAAAATTTTTCCCGTTTTGCCGGTATGGCCAAGATCAACGATATCATGGAGCAGGAAACACTGGCCGATAACCTGAAGTCTTTTTTTGATTTTCT
>JAQUQA010000142.1 GCA_028716305.1 Candidatus Omnitrophota bacterium
GCTGCCCACATGCTCCTTATCCAGGAGGTGCTCGATCTGGGCATCCGGGGAGATTGAATTTTGATCCTCTACCAGGTCCATTATCTGGTTTTCTCCGTCATCGCCTACCGGGGCCTCTAAAGATGAAGTCGTGGTAGACAGCCAAAAGTTGATCTGGGAAACCTTATCCTTGGTAATTTTCAATTTCTTGGCTATCTCTTCATCAGAAGGGATCCTCTTCAATTTCTGGGATAAGCGCTCTTTTGTCTTCTTCCACTTTGTGATTAATTCATTCATGTAAACTGGGATACGGATCATCTTGCCCTGCTCAACGATCGAGCGCATTATAGACTGCTTGATCCACCAGGCAGCATAAGTAGAAAAACGGTACCCCTTTTTAGGGTCAAATTTATCCACTGCCCGCATCAGACCAAGATTACCTTCTTCAATCAGGTCCAATAAAGGTATGCCTAAATACATATACCTTTTGGCAATATTGATCACCAGGCGCAGATTTGCCCTGATCATCGCCTTGCGGGCCTGTTCATTGCCCTTACGGACCTTATTGCCCAGAGCTACCTCTTCCTCCGCCTTTAACAGAGGAATAATACGTATTTCCTTGAGATATGTTTTTAAGGCTTCCATAGTTAACTCGCTTTGCGAGACGCTTTTTACCCGTTGTCCGGGGACGGTTCTGCTTCACCTTGAGAACCGTCCCCGAACGACTTCAGAACCGTCCCTGTTATTTTTTCTTGCTCGTCAATACTGCCTGGGCTGCCGCGAGCTTGGCGATCGGAACACGGAACGGAGAACAGCTCACGTAATTCATCCCCACCTTGTGGCAGAACTCCACTGAACGGGGCTCCCCTCCATGTTCACCGCAAATACCCACTTCCAGGTCCTTGCGGGTCTTCCTGCCGCGCTCTATACCCATTTTGATCAACTCCCCGATACCTTCCTGATCAATGCTCTGGAAGGGATCTTCCGGCAAAATCCCCTTGTTCAGGTACTCCGGAAGGAACCCTCCGATGTCATCGCGGGAATAGCCAAAACCCATCTGGGTCAGGTCATTGGTCCCGAAGGAGAAAAACTGCGCCACAGTGGCCAGTTTTCCGGCAACAATACAGGCGCGCGGGATCTCAATCATTGTCCCGAACATATGCTTGATCGCCTTGAGGTTATATTTCTTGAGCACCTCGGCGTAAACCTGCTTGGCCAGGGCCAACTGGTCCTCCAGCTCTTTCACGTCGCCTACCACGGGGATCATGATCTCCGGGTAAGGCTTTTTACCGGCCTGCAACAACTCCGCGGCCCCTTCCAGGATCGCGCGGATCTGCATGGAGCTTACCTCCGGATAGGTCACCCCTAAACGCACGCCGCGATGCCCCATCATCGGATTAGACTCATGCAGGGCCGAGGCGCGGCTGGAAAGCTCCTCCATTGAAACATTCAACTCTTTGGCCAGTTCCTCAAGCTTTACCTCTTCACGGGGAACAAACTCATGCAAAGGCGGATCCAAAAGGCGGAAAACCACCGGCAGGCCGTCCATGGCCTCTAATGTGCCCTTGACATCCTTCTTGACAAAAGGAAACAGCTCGTCTACCGCTTTCTTGCGTTCCTCCACTGTCTTGGACATGATCATTTTGCGCAGGACAAAAAGCGGCTGATCAGAACCCTTGCCGTAAAACATGTGCTCGGTTCTGAACAGGCCGATGCCTTCCGCCCCAAATTGCCGGGCCTTTTTGGCATCCTCCGGAGTATCGGCGTTAGTGCGGATCCCTAGTTTCTTTATCTTGCCGCAGATGTTCAGGAACTCGGTAAGGATCTTGTTTTCCTCTGAAGCATCCATCATCGGAAGCTGCCCTTCGTAGACGTTACCCTTGGTACCGTTTAGGGTGATCCATTCGCCTTCTTTGAGCACCTTGCCGTCAATATGCAACTCTTTTTTATCGTATTCGATGTGTATCCCCGCGCAACCGACAACACAGCACTTGCCCCATCCGCGGGCAACTAAAGCCGCGTGAGAGGTCATACCGCCGCGGGCGGTAAGGATCGCCTGGGCGGCGCGCATACCTTCCACATCCTCCGGATTGGTTTCTTCGCGCACCAGGATCACTTTCTTACCCTGTTTTGCCCACTCTACCGCGTCCTTGGCAGAGAAAACAATCTGGCCACAGGCTCCGCCCGGGCCGGCCGGCAAACCTTTAGCCATGGGCCTTTGCTTGAGCTCTATTTTAGGATCGATTATCGGATGCAAAAGCTCATCCAGCTGTGAGGGGGTCACGCGCATTACGGCAACTTCCGCGCTGATCAGTTTTTCTTTTAACATATCCATGGCCATGCGCACCGCGGCCGGGCCGTTACGCTTGCCCACGCGGCACTGCAGCATAAAGAGCCTGCCCTTTTCAATGGTAAACTCGATATCCTGCATGTCGTGGTAATGCTTTTCCAGGCGCCTTTGAATATCGAAAAGCTCCTTGTAAAGCTTGGGCATGCCTTTTTCCAGGCTGACCAACTCCTTATTATGCTCCGATTTAGAAAGTTCATTTATCGGGGCGGGTGTGCGGATACCGGCAACCACGTCTTCGCCCTGGGCGTTGACCAGATATTCTCCATAAAACTTGTTTTCTCCGTTTCCCGGATTGCGCGTAAAAGCCACACCGGTGGCGGAATCCGAACCCATGTTCCCAAACACCATGGTCTGCACATTTACCGCGGTGCCCCACTCATGCGGAATGTTCTCGATACGGCGATAGCTGACCGCACGCTTGCCGTTCCATGAGGAAAATACCGCTCCAATACCTCCCCAGAGCTGCTCATACGGCTCATCGGGAAACTCTTTACCCAGAACTTCCTTTATCTTAGCCTTGTACTGCGTGCAAAGGGACTTTAAATCAGCTACTTTAAGATCGGTATCCTGGCTATACCCCTTCTCTTTCTTCAGGCGATTCATAATCTTTTCCAGCTGTTTACGGATACCGGATTCATCGTCTTTCGGCTCGATCCCCCCTGCCTTTTCCATGACCACATCGGAGTACATTGTGATCAATCGGCGATAGGCGTCATAGACAAAACGGTCGTTGCCGCCGCTTTGCTTGATCAATCCGGGAATGGTCTTTTCGGTGAGGCCGACATTCAGGACCGTCTCCATCATCCCGGGCATAGAGCGCCTGGCGCCGGAACGCACGGAAACCAGAAGCGGGTTGGAAGGGTCGCCGAATTTTCTTTCCATCAGCTTTTCCACCTTTTCCACCGCCTTCAGCACTTCCTCTTTCATCCCCTGGGGATATTTCTTTTTATTCTGATAATAATATGTGCAAACCTCGGTGGTAATCGTAAAGCCCGGCGGAACAGGCAATTTCAGGTCCTTGTGCCCTGCCATTTCGGCAAGGTTGGCGCCTTTACCACCCAAGAGATTTTTCATGCTTTCATTTCCATCAGCCTTGCCACCGCCAAAGAAGTACACGTATTTCTTTGCCACTTTTACTACCCTCCTTTTAGTTCGTTTACTCGTTATCCCGTTTACTCGTTATCTCGTCTGAATAGGAAAAGTTTTTACGAGATAACGAAACAACGAAAAAACGAGATAACGGATTATTTAATCTTATCTTTTAAATATTCTGCTACCCGCTCAATGCTGATCCGCTCCTGCAGCATACTGTCCCGGTCACGGACGGTAACCTGCTTATCATCAAGAGACTGGACGTCCACGGTAACGCAATAAAGCGTGCCTACTTCATCCTGCCTGCGATAGAGTTTTCCGATGGCGCCGGTGTCGTCATAGACACAAACGAACTCTTTTTTGAGTTCGGCGGAGATCTTTTTAGCCGTTTCCACGATCTCCGGGCGGTTCCTTAAAAGCGGCAGCACCGCCGCTTTGACCGGAGCAAGTTTTTTATGCAGTTTAAGGACCACGCGGATATCGTCCTTGACCTTCTCTTCATGATAGGCATCTGCCAAAAATGCCAAAACGCTCCTGTCCACCCCTCCGGAGGGCTCTATAATATAGGGATAGAACCTCTCCTTGGAGGCGTCGTCAAAATACCTCAAATCCCGGCCGCTCACCTCGGCATGCCGTTTTAAATC
>JAQUQA010000143.1 GCA_028716305.1 Candidatus Omnitrophota bacterium
CCGTTCAGGCCGGGCATCTTAAAATCAAGCAGGTAAAGATCATAGTCATTTTGCCGGATAAGATCACAGCCGCGGTCGCTGTCAAAGGCGCTTTCCACCCAATGCCCTTCGTCCCGGATGGCTTCGCTCAATTCCTCGCTTAACTCCACATCATCATCTATGATCAGTATCTTCTTTGACATTATCTCAAGGCCTTTCTGGGCAAAGTAACCGAGATGCTTGTTCCTTTGCCTATCCGGCTGTCGATTCTTATACTGCCTTTGTGCAAACGGACTATCTGATTGCATACCGTCAGGCCCAACCCGGTACCCTTCGCCTTTGTCGTAAAAAAAGGGTCGAATACGCGTTCCAGATCACTTGGATTTATGCCCGATCCGCTATCCGTGATCATAATGATTACCTTATCAGGCTCAACCATAGATTCTACCAAAATTGACCCCTTTTTCCCGCCCATGGCGTCAAAGGCATTATTCGTAATGTTCCCGAAAAGCTCCTTCAATTGAAGCGCATCCGCCTCGATGATGACGTCTTTCAGGTTTGAAATTTTTGTTTTAAAGCTGACGTCATATTTTGCAAATCTCTCCTTGGCAAAAGCTATGCATTCATCAAGGACATCGAGTATTTCTACGCTCTGAAAACTCGGCATTTTGATCCGAGAATAAAAAAGCAGGTTATCGATGATCTGCTCGCTTTCCGTAACCTTAATTTCTATATTAGAAAAGTGTTTTTCCAAAAGCGGGTTATTTGCCTTGCGCTTGATGTTATAACCGGCCATCTTGATCGCCGCCAGGGGGTTGCGTAATTCGTGCGCCACGGTTGCCGCGAGCAATCCGATATCGGAAAGCCGCTTGCTGTCGGAAAGTTCTTGCTGCGCCGCGGCCAGGCCCTGTTCGGCCTGTTTACGGTCGGTTACATCCAGCAGGCAAAATACCAGGGAATCCACTTTCCCCGAGAGATCTTTTATCGCGGCAATGCTCCAGTCCCAATAAGTAATTCCCCATTCCGGGTGGTCGGGAAAAATAAAAGGTTTTGCATACACCGAAAAAGGCTCTCCTGTCTCAACGACCTTTTTGAATATACCCCGGTTTTCTTCGTTCGGATACAGGTCGAAGTGGTTCTTTCCGATAAAAAATTCCGGATCATGGCCGCAGGCCCTGGCATAGGCCTCGTTTACCCGGATAAAATTAAAATTACGATCCAGGTAAACAATACAAAAATGCGTGGTGGCAAAAATCTTTTCCAGTAATTCATTGCTCTCTCTGATCTCATCGCGCAGATAGAATTTCGTGATCCCCTCTCCGATAAGCGGAGTAAGATACTCAACCAGTCTTAATGTCTCTTTTGAAACCCGGTTCTCTCCTTTATCGACCAGATGGATCGCCCCGATAATCCGCTGTTCATACCTGATGGGGATTACCGCCACGGAAAGGAACCCCTGCCTAAGGCACTCTCCGCGGAAATTTTGTCTTTGCGCCCCGGAAAGGGCATCCATAAAACTAACAATGTTCCCGGTATAGAATGAACCATGGGAAGTACAAGCCGGCATATCCTGGATTTGAGCTTTATCGGCAATGATCCGGATACACGCGCATTGGTCGCGCGAGAGCGAAAGCATGCTTTCTTTTTCAATGAACTCATAACTAAAGCCGACCATGGATTCATAAGGGATCACACCATCCTTACCCAGGACCCTGATCCCCGCTGCCTGGACATGGCATAAGCCGCGGATAAGCTTTACCAGGGCATCCAAATACTCCTTACGCGTGGACATCCGGGAAAACAATTTCAATATCGCGTTGCTGATACGGATCTGCCTTTCCACCTTCATTCGCTCAGCAGCCTCCATCATCAATTGTTCATTCAGTTCAAGCAGCTCTTCCGTGCGCTGGGCCTCTCTTGTCTCCAGCTCATCGCTGCGTTTCTGCAGCCTGCCTTCAAGCTCTTTTTTTTCGGTGATATCCCGCCCTACGGCCTGAAATTCGGCTATCTTTCCTTTTTCGTCAAAGATCGCGTGGTTGACCCATTGCTGCCAGCGTATTTGTCCCGCGGGCAAAACTACCCTGTGCTCCACGGTTACAATCGGATTGTCCCTGCTGATCTTCCGCAAACCCTCGGCCGCCAGTCCCCGGTCTTCTTCGGGGATCAACGGCATATAACTTCTCCCTATCAGTTCTTTGGGGTCTTTGCCGAAATAAAGGCAGTAAGCCTTATTCACGAAAGTAATTACGCCATCCGGTAAGAAACGACAGACCAATTCCGTCTGGTCTTCCACGATTGCCTTATACCTTTCACTGCTCTGCCGCAGATGATCGGCGGTCCTTTTGAGCCCGTCAAATAAAATATCAAAAGGCCTGGTAATCCCGGCCTGAAGCATTGCCTTGTAGATAAGATAAAAAGCAACCAGTTTAAAAAAATGTCCCAACAGATTTGCCAAACCATAAGGATGCGCGTAAAGAGTAAAGCAAAGCTCCCCTAATACGCGTAAAATTAACGAAGTAATCAAAAGCCGCAGCACGACCGCGTCAAAGAATCTTCTTTTGCGCCAGATCAGCCAAATAGATCCTAAAAACAAAACCATGATCACATATTCACTGATTATCTTGAATGGCGTGAGCCCCTGCCCCTGGACAAAACAGGCCGGAAAGATACCCCAGATAAAAATCGAGGAAAGTAAAAGCGAAAAAAGAACACTGAAAACCATTAAAGGATAGATTACCCGTATCCGCCTGCCCGCGAAGAACGCCGCCGCGATATTTGCCCCACTGGAAAGATACCTGGCGGATATCCACAACTGCGTGGGAACATCTGTGCTTGTCCCCGGAAAGATCCCCATTCCCTGATAAGTAAAGGTGTGCAGTAAATCCAGGCCTCCCACAAAAAGATAGGCGATCCCGATAAGAATAAAATAACCGTTATCCAGGAATTTACGCGCGTTCCAGATAAAAAGAAAGATCGAAAAGGCGACCAGCACCGAAAAGATCTCGACCAGCCCGTGAAAAAATAAATAATTATGCAGGCTCACCAGGTATAATGCGCCAAACAAGAACATTAAAATGGCATAATCGGATTTTTTCTGCGGGAAATAAAGCCACTCTTTTAGCCTGAAAAAAACCTTCATACGGATCTTTTGGTTTTTGCCCTGCGGAATTCTGTGGGGGTTTTTTTGGTGATTTTCTTAAACTGACGGATAAAGGATTCCGGGTTCTCATAGCCAAGTTTATCCGAAATCTGATTTATATTGTATCCTGTGTTTAACAAGAGGTTCTTTGCCTCTTCTGTTTTTACGGAAAACTTAAACTCATTGAATCCTTCACCGGTCTGTTCTTTAAAAATACGGCTGAGATATTTCGGGCTTAAGTAAACCGCTGCCGCGGCATCTTTGAGGGTTATTTTTTTCAGGACATTCCTTTTAATGAACTCCTTGACGTGCTCAAGCTTGTCCCTGATGTCCATGGCATCGGAACCGGGCCGGCCTTTTTTATTTGCCAGGAACTTTTCGATCACTTCCCTGGTGGCTTCGACATCCAGGGGTTTCTCGATATAATCATCGGCCTGCCCCCTCAGGGCTTCAACGATCACGTCTTTGGAGCCGTAACCGGTAAAAATTACCACCCTCACCCCGGGAGAGGTCTTCCTGATCCTGTTCAGGACTTCAATCCCGTTGAGCCCGGACATGCGCACATCAAGCATGACCAGGTCGATTTCATTGGCTTTTTTCAATATCCTTAAAGCCTCTTGACCGTCCGGGGCCTCAATCACGCCATACTCCTCAAAGGTATCCATAAATTCACTGCGCAAGACCTGATCGTCATCTACAATTAATATCCTGGGGGTAATCGAACCCCCTTTTAAAAAGTCTCTTTTCATCTATCCGGCCATTCTGCGGGTTAGATAATCTTTTTTACGTAAAATCGGGTTTAAAGATAATAGGCGATTTTATTAAGGATTTTTTCTGCCGCCGCCTTATCGAAACTCACCCCGCCGACGCGGACTTCTACCTTTGTGGCGTTTTGGGTGACTTTATGGATATCTATCCAGATCTCCTTACCGTCATAATAAT
>JAQUQA010000144.1 GCA_028716305.1 Candidatus Omnitrophota bacterium
GGCGGAGGCGGCGGCGGAGGCGGCTGGTAATCTTAAAGCAGTAAAAGGAGGCAGGTATGCAGATCGGCGAGCTTAACGGTAAACTGGTATTATTGAAATTCTCTGATGAGATTGTTGCGGATCTACCGCTTTTTCAAATTTATAAAGATGAGGCCTGGGCAGTAGTAACAGGAGTGGATGATGTGGGTGTTTGGATCCAAAACTCCGGTTATGAACTGGGGATCTGGTGGGACCAGGAAGGCAATTTGATCCCTCCCGGCAAGCAGGTAAAAGAGAAGGTTAAAACAAACATATTAATCCCCTGGCGTTACATCAAGGCGATGATGACCGTTGATGACGCGCGGTTCCAAAAGACAAGGGATGAGAGGCTGCCTGGTTTTCAGGCGTACCGTTAGGTTTAAAAAATAAAGGGGCGTTAATGAGAAAGATCATTTATTGGGCGGTCCGCAGGCCAAAAACAGTTATCGCCATTACGGTAATTGCTACCGTTATAAGCCTTCTGCAATTTTTCCGTGTCAAAATCGATACCGACCCGGAAAATATGCTTCCGGAAAAAGAATTCGTGAGGATCTTTCATCATGAGGTCAAACGGGAATTCGCGCTTTATGACTATATCGTCCTGGGGATAGTTAACCAGAATGATCCGCATGGCGTATTTAACCCGGACACGCTGGAAAAAGTCCATGAAATAACCAACCGGGTCAAAAAAATAGACGGGGTTATCGGTTATGAATTAATCAGTCCGGCAAACAAAGACGATATACAGCAGGCGGGAGCGGGAACAGTAAGTTTCCAGTGGCTGATGGGGCAGCCGCCTTATGCCCCCCAGCAGGCGCTGCAAATCGGCAGCCGGGCTATGGACAATCCGCTTTTTTATGACACGGTGGTTTCGCAGGATGCCAAGGCGGTTTGTATCTATGTCCCGATAAAGGAGAAAAATCTCAGTTACGCCGTAGCCAAACAGATCAACTCTATCTTGCGGGAATACCGGGGAGAAGAGAAGTATTACCTGACCGGGCTGCCTTTGGCGGAAGACGCCTTTGGGGAAGAAATGTTTATCCAGATGGGGATCTCCGCTCCACTGGCAATGCTGATCATCTTAGGCCTTTTGCTTTTATTTTTTAAGAAACTACAGCTGGTGGTCGCCCCCTTGGCTATGGCGGCGGCCGTAGTGATCATTACCATGGGGTTGATGGTTGGGCTGGGATTCCCCATCCACATCATGAGCTCAATGATCCCCATATTCTTAATGCCGATCGCGGTGTTGGACTCGGTGCACATTTTAAGCGAATTTTTTGATAAATACCGTAAATTTAAAGACAGCAATAAGACGATCGTTCATGTGATGGAGGGGTTGTTTTCCGCGATGCTTTTTACTTCTTTGACTACGATTGCCGGTTTCTTTTCCCTGTCCTTTGCGCCGATCCCCCCGATCCAGGTCTTCGGTATCTTTGTCGCCATAGGCGTGGCAGTCGCCTGGGTCCTGACCATGACTTTTATCCCGGCTTATGTTGTCCTGATCGACCCGCGTAAGTTTCAGGGCTACGGGGCAAAAGATGAGCATATGGAATCCGGCCTTACCGCCAGGGTGCTTTCTTTTATGCGCGATATCGCGGTAAATAGATGGAAGGCGGTTTTAATCGGGGTGTTTATTTTGATAGTAGTTTCACTTTGGGGGATCACCCGGATCAGGATAAACGATAATCCGGTTAAATGGTTTGCCAAGGGGCAGCCGATCAGGGTGGCGGATAGAGTGTTGAACCAGCATTTCGGCGGGACCTATAATGCCTACCTGGTCCTTCAGGCGCAAGACAGCAGTAAAGATGCGGAGATCTTTAAGGAACCGGCAATGCTGCGGTATGTAGAGAAGCTGCAGGGATATCTCCAGGAGAAGGGGGATGTCGGCAAGTCCACGACCCTGGCCGATGTGGTCAAGAAGGTCTATTACGAGTTGTTGGGTGGAGATAAAAAGAATAATCTGATCCCGGATTCGAAAAATGCTGTCGCCCAGACACTGATCTCTTTTGAGAACTCTCATAAGCCGGATGACCTCTGGCATTTTACCACCCCCGATTATTCCAAGCTCAATATCTGGCTGCAGCTTAAGTCGGGGGACAACCGCGATATGAACAGGGTTTTTCAGCAAGTTAAGGGATATTTTGCCGAGAATCCCCCGCCGTATCCGCTAAATTATGACTGGGCGGGCTTGACTTATATCAATATGGTTTGGCAGGACCGTATGGTCACGGGTATGCTTTTTAACTTCCTGGGGAGTTTTATCATTGTCCTGTTTATGATGACCGTGCTGTTTAATTCGCCTTTTAAGGGCTTGATCTCGATGATCCCGATGAGCATTACCATCCTTTTTATTTACGGCTCCCTGGGATTCTTCGGGAGGGATTATGACATGCCGGTCGCGGTATTGTCCGCCCTGACCCTTGGCTTATCAATCGACTTTGCCATACATTTCCTGGAGCATTCGATCATCTTTTACGAAAAAGACAAGGACTGGGGGCGGGTTTCTCAAGAGGTTTTCCGGGGCCCGGCACGGGCGATCCTGCGTAATGCCCTGGTAATCGCCATTGCCTTTTTGCCGTTATTGCTCTCGCCGCTGGTACCCTATAATACGGTGGGGATCTTTATGTGCCTGATCATGCTGGCTTCCAGTGTTTCTACATTGTTGATCCTGCCGGCGATGATTACGGCCTTCCCCGGGTTAATGCTGGGGAAGACAGACCGGCATTTTCTTTTTTCCTGCAGGCAGTGTATGCTGACCGCTTTGTTCGTGGTAGGAACCGTTATTTACGTGCTTTTAGCGTATACCAACCTTAAATGGCATAGCGGCGGCCTGATCGTCCTGGGGGTGATGGTTTTTTTAGCTGTCGTATGTTACAGGGTTTCTAAGGGCAGAAGCTGTTTGAAAGATTGAACCGGGAGGTGTCAGATGAGGAGATATCTTTGTTTTTTGTTCATGATTTTTAATTTTTGCTGGTTGTCCGGGGTCCGTGCAGAACTTACGGCAGATGAGATTGTTCTCAAGGCAAATCAGGCGGCCTATTACCAGGGAAAAGACGGCAGGGCCGACGTGGATATGGTGATTACCGATTCTTTGGGCAGGACCAGGGAAAGGTCGTTGACCATCCTGCGTGAAAATGCCTCCGGGGGCCTGGAGCAAAAATATTACGTTTATTTTCACCGGCCTGCGGATGTCAAGGACATGGCTTATATCGTCTGGAAACACGTGAAGCGCGATGATGACCGCTGGCTTTATCTCCCGGCCATGGACCTGGTGCGCAGGATCGCCTCCAGTGACAAGCGTTCCAGTTTTGCCGGCACGACCTTTCTCTATGAGGATATTTCCGGCAGGAGTCCCGAGGAAGATCGGCATGAACTGGTTAAAAGCGATGGAGGGCGTTTCGAAATTAAAAATACCCCCAAAGACCCCAATACCATAGAGTTTTCCTACTATAATCTTTGGATAGATAAAAACAATTTTTTACCGGTTAAGGCCGAATATTACGATAAGCAGGGTGTGCTTTACCGCAGGATCGAAGCGCTTGAGATAAAAGAGATCCAGGGGTTCCCCACGGTAGTGAAGATGAAAGCAGAGGACCTGAATTCAAATTCCCATACCGTTTCGGCGTTTAAAAATGTTAAATATGACGTCGGTTTATCGCAAGAGATCTTTAACGAAAGATATCTGCGCAGGCCGCCGATGCAATGGATACAGGGATAACGTTCAGATGAGGCAGAGGGCTGCGTTATTTTTAAGCGTTTTTATGCTCGCTTTTTACGGAGCGGCGGCCGGGGGAGAGCTGCCCCGGGTGCACGGTTTTGCCGAGAACGCCTTCGGCCTGAAACTTGAATATGGGGATACCAAGCACCGGAATTATAATATGCTTGAACAGCGCCTGCAATTGAAAAGCAGTTATTTCTTTTCCGGGAAAGACCTCTGGTCGCACTGGCGGACGAATATAAATTTTAAAGGGGATTTTCTGGTTGATGAGCATTTCGGCGGGAAGACGGATTTCGACTTGCGCGAA
>JAQUQA010000145.1 GCA_028716305.1 Candidatus Omnitrophota bacterium
CGCTTTGCGCTTTGCGCTTTGCGCTCAGGATTCCTGTCTCCTGACATTTTCTGCAGTAATAGACAGGAATCCTGTGCCCCCACCAGATCTGCCGGGAAATACACCAGTCCTGGATATTCTCCATCCAGTTAAGATAGACTTTTTTCCAGCGCGCGGGATAAAACTTGATCCGCCCATTCTTTACCGCTTCGATTGCCGGCCTGGAAAGAGGCCCCATTTTCACGAACCATTGATCGGAAAGGTAAGGTTCGATGATCGTGTGGCAACGGTAACAATGCCCGGCAGAAAGCTGGTGCGCCTCGATATGGTCCAAGAGCCCCTGCTCTTTAAGGTCCTCCAGGATCACCTCGCGCGCCTCAAAACGGTCCATATCCCTGTAATCTCCGGCAAATTCATTCATCCTGCCGTCCGGATTCATCACCTTGATAAAATCGAGTTTATGCTTTTTGCCTAAGGCATAATCATTTGGATCGTGCGCCGGGGTAACCTTGACCGCCCCGGTCCCAAACTTCATGTCTACCATCGAATCGGCAATCACCTTTATCTCACGCTTAAGCAAAGGCAGGATAAGGCTCTTACCGATATGCTTTTTATAACGTTTATCCTTCGGGTTTACCGCCACCGCCGTATCCCCGAGCATGGTTTCCGGCCGGGTCGTGGCGACGATAATAAACTCTCCCGGATCGGCCTTAAGCGGATACTTCAGGTAATAGAGATTACCCTGCAGTTCACGATGCGGAGCTTCTTCGTCGGATAAAGCGGTCTGGCAGCGCGGACACCAGTTAATGATGTAATTCCCCCGGTAGATCAGCCCCTTCTCGTAAAGACGGATGAATATTTCGATTACCGCCGCGGAATACTCCTGGTCCATGGTAAAACGCAGACGGCTCCAGTCGCAGGACGCGCCCAGTTTTTTTAACTGGCGGATGATCGTTGAGCCGTATTCCTCTTTCCACTCCCAGACCCTCTCTATGAATTTTTCCCGGCCGAGGTCCTGGCGCTTCAGGCCTTCCCTGGCGATCTTCTTTTCTACCACGTTCTGGGTGGCGATACCGGCATGGTCGACCCCGGGCATCCAGAGGGCCGAAAACCCCTTCATGCGTTGGCGGCGGATGAGGATATCCTGGAGGGTATTATTCAAAGCGTGCCCCATATGCAGGATGCCGGTAACATTAGGGGGCGGAATGATTATTGTAAATGGTTTTTTATCCGGATCGGGACGGGCAGAAAAAAATCCCCCCTTCTCCCAGAACTCATACCATTTGTCTTCGGTTTCTTTGGGATTGTAACGCGTGGATAACTCAATCATTGGGAAGTTTTATCTTTCAAAAGTTTGTATTCGATACTATCAACCAGGGCCTGCCAGCTGGCTTCGATAATATTTTCCGAGACCCCGATAGTGCTCCAGGAATCTTTTTCATCCTGGGACTGGATCAACACGCGCACCTTTGCCGCGGTGCCCGCTTTTTCATCCAGCACCCGCACCTTGAAATCACAGAGTTTCATCTTGGAGAGGCCGGGGTAAAACTTTTTGAGCGCCTTGCGCAGGGCGTTATCCAGCGCGTTTACCGGGCCGTCGCCTTCGGCCGCCGTATGCTCTTTTACCCCTTTTACCTTGATTTTAAGGATCGCCTCGCAGGTAATTTTTTTATTAGAGTGCTTTTCGATCACCGCCCGGAACCCTTCAAGCTCAAAGAATTTATTGAATTTCTTGAGCGCTTTTTTGATCAACAGTTCAAAAGAGGCCTCGGCCGCTTCAAAATGATACCCCTGGTGTTCCAGCTCCTGAATGGTCTTAAGTATCTTCTTGGTCTGGGGATCTTCCTTGCTCAAATCCAGGTCCAGGGCCTTGGCACGCAGGAATATCCCGGTTTTACCGCCTAACTCGGAAACCAGGATCCGCCGGTGGTTACCTACCAGAGATGGATCCACATGCTCATAGGCCATTGGGTTCTTCATTACCGCATTGATATGCATCCCCCCCTTATGGGCAAAGGCGGAAGAACCGGTGTAAGGCTGATCATTTCTTTGCTTCATATTGCTGACCTCGCTGACAAAATGCGAAACTTTGCTCAACTCTTTTATTTTTTCTTCAGGGAGGCATTCTTTACCTAATTTTAGCTGGAGATTCGCGATAATCGGAATAAGATCCGCGTTACCGCAGCGCTCCCCATATCCGTTGATCGTCCCCTGGACCATCTCGGCGCCGCACTCGACCGCGGCAATAGAGTTGGCAACCGCCAGGTCGGCATCATTATGACAATGGATCCCCAGGAGCGTCTTTATCCGCGCGCGCACCTGAGAAACCACCGCGGAGACGGTTGAAGTAAGCATTCCCCCGTTAGTATCACAAAGGCAGATTGCCTTAGCGCCCGCGGCCTCGGCCGCCAGAAGACAGGAAAGAGAATATTCCTGGTTGGCGCGATAAGCGTCGAAAAAATGCTCCGCGTCATAAAAAACAGTGAGCCCCTCCGAGGTGAGGAACTCGACAGTATCCCGGATCATTTCTATGTTCTCCTGGAGGCTCACTTTCAGGACATCACGGATATGCAGGTCCCAGGTCTTACCGACAATAGCCACCGTCTTGACCTGCGCCTTTTTGATCGCCTTAAGGATCGGATCGTCCTTGGCGGAAATATTCGTCCGGCGCGTCATGCTAAAAGCCACAAGCTGGGAATTTTTCAGCGGCCGTTTTTGCATCTTTAAAAAAAACTCCATATCTTTAGGATTAGACCCCGGCCAGCCGCCTTCGATATAATCTACACCCAGAAAGTCCAGTTCTTGGGCAATCATCAACTTGTCGTTCACCGAATACGAGATCCCCTCGCCCTGGCTGCCGTCGCGTAAGGTAGTGTCATATATAATAAGTTTAGACATACAATCTCCCTTGATTTATCCGTTTATACTCTAAATCCTAAAAATGATCAAATCCTAAACTCTAAACCCTAAATCCTAAATAAACCCAAAATCCAAATTTTAAAATCCAAAATATCCTTCTGTTTTTTTGTTTTGGGTTTTGGATTTGTTTAGAGTTTAGTGTTTGGGATTTAGGGTTTGTCATAAATATGTTTAGGATTTTATCTATTTACCTAAATTAAACTTACTATGCAGCGCCCTGACCGCGGTTTCGGCGAATTTCTTCTTAATGATACAGGAAATGCTGATGTCGGAAGTAGAGATCATTTCGATATTGATCTCTTTTTGCGCCAGGACCTCAAAAACTTTAGCGGCGACTCCGGGATGAGACTTCATCCCCACTCCGACCACGGCCACCCGGGCGATATCCTCATCCTTTAAGACCTCTCCTGCCTTTACCTGGCGGGCCGACTTGCGGGTCAACCTCAACGCCTTGGCCAGGTCCGGCTTATTGACCGTAAAGGAAATATCCGTCTGACGGGTATGGCTGACATTCTGCACGATCATGTCGACATTGACCCCGCCTCCGGAAAGCTCCTTGAATATTTTTGCCGCTACTCCCGGACGGTCCGGCACGCTGCATACGGTAATCTTCGCCTCGTTCCTGTTTAAAGTAACGCCTCTTAAGACTACGTCTTCCATTCTTTTAACCTCCCTGATAATCATCGTTCCCTTTTTAGCGGAAAACGAAGAACGCACGTGGATTGGCACATCAAACTTCTTGGCTACCTCTATCGAACGAGACTGCATCACCTGCGCCCCCAGAGAAGCCATCTCAAGCATTTCGTCATAAGTGATTTCGCTGAGTTTCTTAGCCTGAGGTTCGATACGCGGATCGGTTGAATAAACCCCTTCTACATCGGTGTAGATCTCGCACTCTTTCGCCGCAAGCTCCTTGGCCAGGGCGACAGCGGTGAGGTCCGACCCGCCCCTGCCCAGAGTAGTGATATCCTGGGTAAGGGTCATCCCCTGGAACCCGGCCACGATAACAATCCTGCCCTTGCCTAATTCTTCGCGGATCTTATGCGCGTTGATCTGGATTATCCGGGCGCGGGTATGGCTGGTATCGGTAATAATTCCAACCTGCGCCCCGGTAAAAGATATCGCCTCGTAACCAA
>JAQUQA010000146.1 GCA_028716305.1 Candidatus Omnitrophota bacterium
GCAAAAGCATTGGCTCTAACCAAACAGATACCCGCAATGACCAATACCGGTATAAGTCTTGGCATCTCTGCCCTATAAAGCAGCATTTTCTGTGCCAGGCGAACAAAATAACTCCGGTAATATGAAACAATCAGGTAAGCTTCCGTATGCTAAGGAGTTAAAAAAGTGATCTTATCTGTTTATTTATTAATTATCTTGAACGGTCAGCGGGCGATGCAAGGCGTAAACAAATTGCGGGAATATTGATTAAAGAAAACAACTTCCAAGGGGGTGAGACATGAAAACAGTTCTAAAAAAAGGGGGTCGGTTCTAGCTTACCTTCAGAACCATCCCTCTCTTATTATTTTGCCAGTTCTTTGCGAATGGCCCTTAAAGCAGGCCTTTCCACCAGATAGGTCAAGGCAGCCGCTATCGATAAAATAACCGCAAAATAGGATACGGCAATAAAAACCTGGCTCCAGCCTATTTGATGCAGATAACTGATCGTGATCAACCCGATATTGTGGTGGGTTAAGTATAAACAATATGAAATCGTCCCAAAGAATACCAGTATTTTTTTGTTCAGAAATGCTAACCGGCCAAAGGCCAGAAGATAAAAGACAGAGAAAAATAATACCGAGACAAAGGCTATCGACAGCGAAAAAGATACCGACTCCCGCAGTTGAGTCGCCAGACAGAAGGCGATCAGGAGATGGTATTTAAGGCTCCGGGCGGATCTCAATTTATAAAAGAGGATGCCGGCAAAGAACCATTGCCAGTAATCCAACAGCAGGATCTTGCCCAGGATATTCGTTTGCTGGAAATTAAAATGATCGGCCAGGTTCAATACCAGCAGCCAAAGGAAACCGATGATCTCGATGTTTTTCAATTGTTTCGAAAGATACAAAATAAGCATCAGCAGATAAAAAGCCAGCTCTACGGTCAATGTCCAATAAACACCGTCGATATGCTTGAAGTCAAAAAAACCCTGCAGCATCGAGAAGTTAAAGGCGATATCTCTGGAGGTGAAGTGTGTCAACTCCGACAGCGGATAAGCGGCTATAAATAAAAGTGTCAGCAGGAGAGCGGCCCAATAGGCGGGATAAAGCCGGGAGAACCTGGAGATAACAAAATCCTTCCAGCTCTTTGTCTTTTCCAGGGTCATGAAGATCACGTAACCGCTGATCATGAAGAACAGATATACGCCCAGGTATCCGTAAAAAACGGGAAAATTAAGGTTATCCGGCCGCTTATAGACGCTGTTCATCCCGGTATAGAAATGATAGCCGACAACGGCCAGGGCCGCCAGCCCGCGCAAGACATCAAGCTCAAATATCCTCTTTGACCTGTATTATTCCGCGTCATCTCTACCCTGGGACACCTGGATTAAAAATATTAAAACCCCTGGAACGCCTGCCGGTAATATTCAATGATGGCCTTAAGCGAGTCGACAAAGAGAACTCCCAGATAATAACTTATGGCCAATACGATCACACTGACAACTACTTTACTCTGACGGCTATAACGCGGGTTAAACCAGAGCATAGGCAGCGCTAAAGGGCCGATACAAAGCAAAGCAATGATCAATGCCGAGGTCTTAAAATACCATTTCTCCTGGGCGGTTTTTGCCAGCATACTGCCGCAATACCGGCATTTTATCGCCGCATCCTGTATCTCTTCCGCGCAAAAAGGGCATTTTTTCATATTTCTTTTGGCTATTTAGCCGGTAAGATGAAATAGAAACTTGAGCCTTTACCCGGATGGGATTCTACCCAGATCTTTCCCTTGTGCCTCTGGATAATGTCTTTGCAGATCGCCAGGCCCATGACCGTGGTGCGCCCGCTGCCGTCCCCCGGGATACGGATCTGCTCGAAAGAGGAAAATATCCTCTCCAGGTCATCTTTTTCTATTCCCGCTCCGGTATCCGAGACTTCGACCCGCATGCCATCTGCCTGCGCTTGCGTAGCGATGACAATTTCTCCTTTCTCCGTAAAATCAACGGCATTGGAGACCAGATTCACCAGGACCTGCGCGATCTTGTCTTTGTCAAAAAGACAAATCCCCCGGCCGGCCGCCAGCCGCAGGTTAAAGCCCAACCCCTTGCCCTCAGTCAAAGGCCGCATCTCCCGGTAAATATCCTGAACCAACTCATTGATATCATTCTCAACGATGGCAAACTCCGCACTGCCTGCCTCCAGCCGGCTGAAATCCAGGAAATTATTTATCAAATGCAGCAATCTTCCGGTATTACGCTGCATCAAATCAAGTATGCCTTTCTGCTTGGCGGTCACCGCTTCGGCCTTTTCGCTTAAAAGCAGGTAAATCCCGGTATAGACCGCGGTCATGCGCGAACGCAGGTCATAGGAAACCATCGAGGTAAGCTTGGACTTTAATTCGGTGGCTTGTTTCTCCTGTTCTTCCGCGCGCTTATGGGCGCTCAAATCCTGGGCGGTGCAGATAATACAGGCAATTTCACCTTTCTGATCATGCATCGCCGAAATACTCAAGAGCACCGGGATATCCTTATCGGCCTTGCCGCGGAACATCGTTTCCAGGTTGATTACCCCACCTTTCGAGAGTTGCGCGACAAAATTCCGGTTATCCAAACCCTCCTGCCCCTGGGCAAGTATCCTGCTTAAGGGCTCCTGCTTAAGCTCTTCATCGCGATATCCGAGTAATTCATATACCGCGTTATTGGCCTTGATTATTTTCAGGTCCCTATCGACAACTACCAGCATATCGGCCATGGTATTGATGATACTGTCGAGATAATCCCGGGAAACCGTGCTCTTGCGCAGTTCATCGATCATGGCGTTAAAAGAATCCCCCAGCTGGGCGATCTCGTCTCTTCCGGAAACATGGACCCGGGTGAAAAAATTACCCGCGGCGATCTCCTGCGTGGCCTTGCGCAATTTAAAAAGGTTCCTGGTGATCAACCTGGAAAGCAGCCACGCCGCCAAAAGACCAAAAAGCACTATCGAGACCTCAAGGACCACGAAGGTCCGTAATAGCGTGCCGATAATCTCCCTCTCGGCGGTAACGATATTCAGGGAATCCTGGAGATTGCGCCTCTGCAGCTCTTTATAGGCCCTTTTGAAATCGTCGACCTGCCTAAGCACCTCCAACAGTAAGAGGTTTATCTTGTATGCCGATTCCTTTTGGCTGATTGCCGTGACCAGGTCGCCGGTAGAGCCGACTATCCGCGTATTAAACTTAAAGATCGGCTGTAATCCTCCCAAATCCTTTTGCGCTTTAAAGCGCCCGGAAAGCCACTCCAGCCGATCCAGCGTCTCCAGGACATCCTCTTTGGATTCCTGGCTGCCGATGACCAGATACAGCTCAAGCCTGTTTTCTAAAAGCTGGATCATTTCGTTGTATTTCTCTAAAGCTAAGGTCTCTTTTTCAAGGGGGACAATCTGGGAAGATAGCCGGCTGATCCTGTTTAAGAATGGATTGGCGACCAATAGGATCAATACGGCGAGAAGTATGATTACGGAGAAACCCAAAAAAATCTTTTGAGTAATGGATAAACGCATGGCCCTCTTATTCCAATCCAATGATCACTTTTGCGTTTCGTAACATTGAAGGAGGCAGCACGATGTCCAGCTTGCCTGCCAGATCCAGGCTGACATAAAGGCCTCCTTTTTTACTGAAGGCTATCGGAATATCCGCGGGCTTTTCTCCGTCGAGGATACGCAAGGCGGTCCGCGCGGCATATTCCCCCTGCTCATGAGGCAGTTTGATCAAACCGATCAATGCCGGAGGGGTCATGGCCACCGCTCCCGTTCCGGTGGGAACCCGGATATGTTCATAAACGAAGCGTACCGCCTCCTGCCTGTTCCAGCCGTTGATCCCTTCTGGCGAGGCAAAGACGATCATATCCACGCTGTTCTGCAGGCGCAGGAAGGCGTCTTTCCAGGCCTGAAAATCCTTTACGAAAATATTACTGATCTTACTGGCGGGGATATAGCGGTCGAAAAACCGGGTATTTTTTCGTTCATCCGGGACATCCAGGGGGAGAACTCCTACTTTAT
>JAQUQA010000147.1 GCA_028716305.1 Candidatus Omnitrophota bacterium
CGCCATCTCCTGGTTCTCAGCCGTCACGCCCAGCCAGATGTTCGACCACGGCCATCCTTCAGGGAGCCGGTCTATGATGTTTTCTGGGCGTTTTGTCAAAATAAGGTACGTCAAATGTGGAGTTCGTCGCATAATCTCCCATGCTTCACCACGCCATTCGTCAGCATCCTCAATGAAGAAATCGGAATGAGGGCAGACAAACACCCTTCCAGACTCTTTCCAACTGAGCGGCTTGCTGAACCCTTTGGCCCGCGTCACCGTGTTAAAATCCTGGCCGAACCGCTTCATATTGCGCTCGGCGTAGCAATTGAGACAGCCTGGGGATACCTTTCTGCATCCGTACCAGAAGCCGTGTGAGTAATCACACCAATCAACTCCGCTATGCCTTCCCATCGGGCATCACCTCCTTGTCGATTATCTCCAACTCTTTCGGCATCATCTTCCCCTTGCATTTCCGGCAGAACTTCGACAGCATATCTTTGTCCACGGCTGACGTGATCTTCCGGGCCCTGGCCCGCTTGAGATGGTGGGCGCACATTCTCTCCCAGGTGGCCATGGACAGCCTGGTTGGGTTTCCAGCCGTTACCGGACATACCCGGAGGACCATTCTTTTTACCGCCACACCGATCCCCTCGCCGGGGTTCGACTTGCCGTTGATTTTCTTATATCTGCCTCGCTTTGCTCCCGGTGTTACGCCCATTTAATGTACCTTGTTAAAGTGTTATAGGAGGATGAAAGGTATAGAGCTTCATGTCTGGATCAATTCAATCCCCTCCAGGATCTCCACGTCGAAAAACCCCAACTGCCCCTTGCATTCAAAAAACGGTAGTCTCATCTGGTTCCTCAAAACAAAGCCATTCGGGCCAAAGAACCACGGTGAATATGATTTTTTGACACACCCGACAATATCAGCCCTGCCGATAATCCCGCCGCGCTCGATGTCTTTCCATCCCGGCATAGTTTCCCAAAGCTCGAACGGAACGATCCCGGCTGCGAACATCCGGGCCTCTTCGTATTCATCCTGTGTGCATCCTTTGGACGCATGGATAAAGACCGGTCCCCTCAACGGTGTCCACCATGAACGGTTTTCGATATCCTTGCCGGCATTGACTATCAGCCATGCCCACGGTTGGCGGATTGATATTGCTTTCATTGATCCTCGAGCCCCCTTATCTCGCTTGCTGGAATTACTGACCCAGGACCGTACTGATCCATGATCCTCTTGATCTTCCGGTCCCGGAACATGATCACAGTCTTTTGTACCCGCATATGAGCATTGCACCAACGGCAATTGGTGTCCGCAAAATCTCCGCCGCTGTACCCCCATTCGGTATCCGATGCCTCATGGCCACCGATCTCCCGGCAGAGCCATTGCAGGGTTCGCCGGATCCACCTTGTTTTCGGCAGGCAGTGCCAGAGTTGAGGGTATTCCTTGCCGTAATTCTTCCGGAAGAAGCGGGCGGCGAAGGTAAGGATCTTGGTCTTTTTCATGCCGTTGCCCTCCTGTATGCTTCTTCCATAGCCTCCGTGGTGGCAACCCACTTATCATGGATATCTGGCCAGGCGGGATGGTTCTCTGCTTTCATCCTGCATGAAAGATCAAACAGACGGCCATTCTCCCCGGCCAGCTCCGCATACCTGTTCCACCACCAGTCTTGTGTATGTTTCATGCTGTCACTCATTATCATTCCTCACATATATAAGTCGGCACTCCAGTCAGCCCTTGGACCGCCGCCTTCGGTTCTACTCCTTCGCTACATAGACGGGGATGCCGACTATTCCTTGAGCATTTTTTTTATTTCGTCGTACACATCGGCAGAGATGCCTGGGCATCAACCAGCTCCACCATTGAATCCTTCATCGGCTCTTCCTTCAAAATATTTATCTATCGACTCTCTGCGATACCCGGCCGCTAACAGAACAGGTTTAAACAAATCCTCGACAACCTCCTGAATAGGCATATCTTCCCGGGGGACTGATACGGTGTAATCGCCGTATTCGCAGGATAGGGATAGTGTTGTCGTTGGTGTTTTTGTTTCGGTGCTTCTCCACATGGTTATACCTCGTGTATGTAACTGGTTATCTCTGCCCCGCAATGCTCGATGAACTGGCATGACTGCGGGTGAAACCACAGGGCAAATGTCGGCTCCTTGCCTGTTTTCCGTTGCTTATCCACCTTCAAGAACGCATCGGGTTTGTCCCTGTTTGCCTGCCGTGCCTCCTCGTCATCCCCAAACATGATTGATTCCTTCTTTTTATTTCGCCAGATGATGAACACGTTATCAACCATATCGGTCAGGCTGCCGGTCCCCTTAATGTCCATTTTCCCAGGGATCTTACTTTCATCATCACCCTTGCGAACATGAATTACCACATGGACATGCACATGATGCTTCCCGGCGAACTCCATTAACGAGTCGATGAATGATTTCTGCCGGTTGTAATCGTCCTCGTTGATGCCGCACTTCGCCAGGGAATCAACAATAAAATGCTTTACCCCGTAGCGGAAAAAAGCGTACTCAAACACTTGCAGAATCTTTTCCGTCTTTGCAGTCCCGTACACGTTGAAAATCCAAATGCCGTCATGCACAAACTGCTGAATTTTCCCGGCCCACGTCTTTGTCGGTTTATCAACGCCGCCTATCTGCTGGTACATTTTCATTCCCATATCTGCTGGCGACATCTCCATTGAAGCGATACAGACCCGATACCCCTGTGAAACGAGGTCAACTGCAACATGGGACAGCGCGAGCGTTTTGCCATGAGAATTTATTCCAGCCCACACCGATATATCGCCAAGGCGCAACCGCACCTGGTCATGAACTTTCTTCCAAGGGAGGACGGCGCCTTTCTGCTTCTCGTTGTCTGGGTAGAACTCCTTCATAATGTCATCGTGAAAATCAGACAACCGGCGCAGTTCATGCGGATCGCAGGTTTCCGCTTTATTCAGGTCCGCCTGCAAATCGAATATGTCATACCCCTTCAGCAATGCCTCGTTTGCGTCCTTATGCTTGCCAAGCCGGAGAATCTTACACCGATGCCGCCCTAACCTCTCGACTATCTCAGCCGCAGCAATTTGCCCCGGTTCGTCCTGGTCCATGCAGATATAAATTTCGTCAAACCGATTTATCCGATCGTATTCATTCTCAATCCATGTTTGCCCTTTGCCGCCGCCGAACGGTATTGACAGGGCATCAACCCCCATCTGTTTAACCGACATGGCGTCAATCTCCCCCTCGGTCAAAACAATCACCCTGGCCCTTTCATCAACCGCTTGCCATCCAAACAAACACGGTTCCTGGTTGTCCGATGTCGGTCGAATATCCTTCTTGCCCCCAACACGTTTCAGTTTCAACCGCTTTATCATCACCGGCTCGCCGTCACGCAGGAAAGGAAAAATTATACTGTCTTCGCCATCGGCTATCTTGAAAAGGGAAATGGTATCCATCGTCAGGCCGCGCTCTTTCGTCAAATATTCAAACACCGGCCCTTGCTTTACCTGTTTGCATTTCGGGCGAACGGGTTTTTTCCATACCTTTTCTTTCCGGTAAAACTGCGGGGTAGTCTGCTCAACCCCCAGAAAATCAGCCGCTTCCTTCATGGCGTCAACCAAGCTGACCCCGCGGACAGACATCCACAGGTCAAGCAAATCCCCTTTCTGATCGGTAGCAAAGTCGGCCCACACCCCGGCCCTTGTCCCCTCTACGCAGACCCCTAAAGACTGCCCAGCATCACCGTTAACCGACCCTGCACGCCATTCCCGCCCGTCCCTTTTCCCGGCAGGGAGTAGATAACGGGCAACCGTATCAGCATTATCGGCCATGATCTGTGCAAGCTCCCTTGCATTCATTGCGCGTTCTCCGCACCATAGGGAATGCAGGAATTAGATTTGCCTTTTCCATACGCCCTGCTTTTGTCCTGCGCCCTACCAAGCCAGCTTGAGATGTGTTTTCGTATCCCATTTTTCGTTTTTCTATTTTTCGGATTGTCAATATTCCACTGCC
>JAQUQA010000148.1 GCA_028716305.1 Candidatus Omnitrophota bacterium
AGGGCAAAGCGCAAAACTACAGTGTAAAACGCAAAACGTTTTGAGTTTTACGCTGTAACTTTGCGCCTTGCGTTTTACGCTTTGCGCTTCGTTAGCATTTTGAGAACCCACAGGCGTGGCACTTCACGCAGCCTTCTTCATGACGCAGGGCGCCGCCGCAATCAGGACAAACACCCACAATCTCGGCGTGCGGTTTAAGGTCAGCCGGCACAGTATCATCGCTATGCGAATGCTTCATCGCCACCATATGCGCTTCGATGGTATCTTTTATATCCTGGGAATTCACCAGCCTTTTCTCCACTACCCTGGCAATGGCGTCGGCGCAGGAAAAGATCCTTTGCCCTTTTTCCCAGGAGGGGCTGGGACAGCGGATGTTACGCAACTGCTCGATGATCGCCTTAACCTCTATGCCGGAGCGAAAACCTAATGAGACCAAACGGCCGATCGCCTCCAGCTGGGAAGCGGCACAACCGCCGGCCTTGCCCATCTGGGTGAACAATTCGAACGGCCTTCCGGTTTCATCCAAATTAATGGTTACATACAGGTTACCGCAGCCCGTGGCCACTTTAGTGGTGGTCCCGATAATTACCTCCGGGCGGGGGCGCGGCGCGATCTCTTTGGCACTGCCGGTTTTTTGTTCCGGCTTGGCATCCTGGTGGCCGACATTCAAGACCTGCTCCTCGCGGCTGCGATCACGATAAATGGTTATCCCTTTACAGCCAAGCTCGTAAGCTAAAAGATAGCTTTTCCGCACATCTTCAATAGTGGCCTCGTGGGGAAAGTTAATCGTCTTGGAAGTGGCGTTGTGCACGTACTTCTGAAAGGCCGCCTGCATGCGCACGTGCCATTCCGGAGAGATATCATGCGCCGTCACGAACAATTTTTTCACGTCTTCAGGGATACCTTCGATCTCATGCAAAGATGACTTCTCGGCGATCCTTTCCATCAACTCCCGGCTGTAGAAATTACGCTGCCGGGCGGTTTCCTCAAACAGGGGGTCCACCTCCACCAGCTTATCGTTATCCATGACGTTGCGATAATAAGAAATGGCAAACAGCGGCTCGATCCCCGAAGAACACGGTCCGGCGATAATGCTGATTGTCCCGGTCGGGGCGATAGTAGTCAGTGTGGCATTGCGCATCCTGACTTTCTTGTCCTTCTGGTCATAGATGCTGCCGCGAAAAGCCGGAAAGGGCCCTTTTTGAACGGCCAGCTCCTGGGAGGTCTTAACGGCCTCTTCAAGGATAAAAGACATGATCTTCTCCGCCAACACCACCGCCTCTTCGGAGTTATAAGGAATGCCTAATTCTATCAAAAGAGTAGCCCAGCCCATCACCCCTAGGCCCACTTTACGCGTCTTCTTTGTCGACTCTTCGATCGCCGGTAAAGGGAACTTGTTTACGTCGATCAGATTATCCAGAAAATGCACCGCCAACACCGTGGTTTGCTTAAGCTTGTTCCAGTCAACCTCTAAACCCCCTGACGCCGTCGCCTTGCACATCTGGGCCAGGTTGATCGAGCCCAGGTCACAACTTTCATACGGCAAAAGCGGCTGCTCTCCGCAAGGGTTAGTACTTTCGATCTGCCCCAGTTTGGGGGTGGGATTAAACTGGTTGATCCGGTCGATAAAAATAATGCCCGGTTCCCCATTCTTGTGCGCCTGCTTTACGATTAAATCAAATACTTCTTTAGTATTAAGACGTTTTACCACTGTTCCCGGGGAGTGCGGGTCGATCAGATTGTAATCCTCCCCCTTTACCAGCTTTTCCATGAAATCGTCGGTGATGGCTACGGAAATATTAAAATTATTGATCTCATGGTTCCTCTCTTTGCAGGTAATGAATTCCATGATATCGGGGTGATCGACCCTTAAGATCCCCATGTTCGCCCCGCGCCGCGTTCCTCCCTGCTTTACCGCCTCGGTCGCGGAATCATAAACTTTCATAAACGAGACCGGCCCGGAAGCAATGCCGCCGGTGGTCTTGACCACGGAATTTTTCGCGCGTAACCGGGAAAATGAAAAACCGGTACCTCCGCCGGATTTATGGATCATCGCCGTGGCCTTCAGCGTCTCGAATATCGAATCCATCGAATCGAGGATCGGCAAGGTAAAACACGCCGAGAGCTGCCCTAATTCCCGCCCCGCATTCATCAAACAGGGGGAATTAGGGAGGAACTCCAAGTTCGCCATCGCCTTATAGAAAGTTTCGCTTAACACGGCGATTTCTTCTTTGCTCTTACCGTAAGCGCTCTCGGCTGAGGCAATCGTATCGGCTACTCTGCGGAACATCTCCTGCGGGGTTTCCGCGACCTTGCCTCCTGCGTCTTTTTTCAGGTATCTTTTCTCCAATACCTTAAGAGCGTTTTCCGAAAGTTTTAAGGACATGCTCACCTCCTGTTGAATTAAAGTAACGACCCTTTGTCAAAAAAGTATATCATTCGTAAAAAATCTTGTCAACAAATAAATACAATATATGGTATAAATTATTTTTTGTTACACAATAAATTGTATTAAGAACGGATGGGGCTGCAAGACTCTCTGATGATCAATTCCGTAGGAAGAATTGCTTTTTCCATTTTTTGCGGCTTATCGCTGCTCATCAAGGCATTGAGTTTCTTTAACCCCTCCTGGGCCATTTTCACCAGGGGCTGCCTTACGGTGGTCAAGGCCACCGGGCCATAAAGGCCCGAAGGGTTATCATCGAAGCCGACGATGGATAAATCCTGCGGGACCCTCTTTCCCAGCTCTCTGGCCACGGCCATTACCTCCAGCGCCATAGAGTCGGAAGAAACAAAAACAGCGGTCGGATGATCGGGCATCTTGATCAGTTTTTCCGCGGCCTGACGCGCCTGTCCGCGCGAATAGTCGGTTTTAATTATATACTCCTGGCGCAGGGACAGGTTATTTTTACTGATCCCCAACCTATAGCCTTCAAGGCGCATTGACGCCGCCTGGGTAATCAGATCCCCGCTGATATGCGCGATTTTTTTGTGCCCCAGGCTCACCAGATAATTTACTACTGATTCCGCTCCGCCTAAATTATCCACGCTGATACAATTAACCTTAAGGTCTTCGACGTGGTTATTGATCACCACGCAGGGGACCCCGGCATTCAAGGCATCTTCTAACTGCGAGCGGTTGCCGATGAGGTCCGCGAAGATTATCCCGCCGGCCCCTTTAAGATTAAGCAGGCTGCGGCTGTCGGTAAGCTGCAGGAGCAGGTCGATCTTCAAGGCCTCGCAAAGCGTTCCGATCCCGCGGATCAACTCCAGAACATAAAAAGAATAAAACATCCCTTCGTAGCGCGGTATAACCAGGGCCACCACGTTGCTGCGGCCGCTGGCCAGGCGCTGTGCCGATACCGAGGGCTGGAATTTTAACTGCTTGATGGCGTCAAGGACCCTGATGCGGTTTTTTTCCTTTACCGAACCCTGCTTATTCAGAACGCGCGAAACCGTAGCGATAGAAACTCCTGCCAGGCGGGCAACGTCTTCTATGGAATTACTCTTGGGGGCAATTGAGGGTTTACGAACCATGGATTAGATTCCTAAAAAAGGATTTATTCGTTCAGCGTTCAGCGTTCCGAGAACGGCGTACGCAGAACGCAGAACGCAGAACGAAACTATAATACAACTGTTACTTTATCGCGACTTTATTTCCCACCTGTATCACTCCGGATTCCTTAAGTATATCGCAGGCGGAAATCGAGCTTCGGGACTCGATGACCTCCAGGGTAGCCACGGGCTTGCCTGTTTTATCCGTTACCCCAAAGGTATCACCGACCCTGATACCGTTATCTTCTCCGATATCGATGATCACAAAATTATTCTCCCGGTTTACCGCCACGACATTACCTGTGGTCGCCGGTCCGGTAAATTGCTCCGAGACATCCGACTGCGGACGCACGACTATCGGAGAAAGTTGCACCGGGTCATCCTGTTCCTGCCTGGATGTGGCATGCTGCTTGTTCATCTTGTCCACCTG
>JAQUQA010000149.1 GCA_028716305.1 Candidatus Omnitrophota bacterium
TATATAAAAAAACACTTGACAAAATAAGATTATTATGTTTTAATGTATTCCACTTTCACAAGGAGTAGTTTTAAAAGGCAGGACAGGATGCCAAGACTGATCGATATCGACGAGTTAGCAGATTACCTCAAGCTTAAAAAGCAGACAATTTACAATTGGCTGCATCAGGGGAAAATTTCCGGAATTAAGCTGGGAGGCGTCTGGCGCTTTGACCGCAGGGAGATTGACAACTGGTTAAAAAGCAGAAGGCGTTTCCTAAAAAGCGGGGATAAATAATGGCTCATTTACTGGGAATTTATTTCGGGCCCACAACTATCTGCCTGGTAGAGACTACGGGCAAGAAGATCATAAACGCGGTCAAGATCCCCCGTACCGCGCTTAGCCAGGATGACCTTGAAGAGAAGGTCCCCGAAGAGGTGAAGTTAGTCGCCGTTTTCAGCGATGAGTTCAGGAATAGCAACATTCAGGCCCAGGAGGCCACTTTGGCTCTTTCCGGCAAGGACCTGATCGTGCGCACCTTCGAGCTGCCGGTTTTACCCGCCAATGAATTAGATAACGCCATAACCTTTGAAGCAAAAAAATACATACCCTTTAAAGCCGAAGACCTGGTTTCCGACTTCCAGGTCGAATTCGATAAAAAGACAAAAAAGAACATTGTCCTATATATAGGTATCAGAAAAGATATCCTGGATAAATACTTTGCCATATTTAAGCAGCTGGGTATCAAGTTAAGCAATGTCGATTATTCGGCATTCAGCGTCTTGCGCATGTTAAAGCTTGCCGGAGCGGGGCAAAGCGGCGTGATCGGGTTAATGAGCATGGATTCGCAGGAAGACGATGAGGCTAACTTCATGGTTCTGGATAATGGTTTCCCGGTTTTCAGCCGGGACATCACCCTGGCCAGCCCGGCAGAAGGCGCCGGGCTTCCCGCTGAAACGACCCGGGAGCAGCTGCTGGATAAGCTCAAGACGGAGTTGAGGATCTCGCTGGATTATTATAACCGTAAGTTCCCGCAGAAGAAGATCGTCAATATGTTTTTTATTACCGATGAGAATCTGCGTTACGAACTGGAGTTTTTTGTCCGGGAAATGGAACTTTCGGTGCAATTTGTCAATACTGCCAAGTATCTGGGTAAGGATCAGGTTTTTAGCCTGAGCGTGATCAAAGGGTTTGGCGGCGCCTTGGCCAGGGTAGTGAAAACAAAACTCAAGCTGAATCTTTTGTCGCCCAAAAAGCAGATTAGGGCCCCAAAGAAAGTCTCTTTGGAGGCGCCGGAGGTCAGCTCGATCTTTAGCGGGTTCAAGCTTGACCTTAGATTTATTTTATTGGGGGCATTGATCTGCGGCGCGGTTTACGCCTTTGGTTTATACCGGCTGCAGCCCGTGCGTAATGACGTGCGCACCCTGATTTCTCTGCGGCCGAAGATAAAGAGCGCGGAACCAAGCGCTTCTCTGGACAAGCTGCAGAAGACCGACGCGGATTACAAGAACAAGATCAAGCTGCTCAATGACCTGATAACGCAGCAGCCGTATCTTACCGGGCCGATGGAGGCAGTTGCCCGCAGCATTCCGGAAGATGTCTGGATCACCGATTTCTCTTTCGTGGAAGGCGTCAAACAGGATAAGTCGGAATTGCGGCTGCAGGGATTTGTTTACGCCGAGGACAGTGATAGGGAATTGGGGCTGGTCAACACCTTTATTACCCAGCTTAAGGAAAGCAAGGAATTCAGCCAGTTTTTTAAAGAGGCAAGGATCCTTTCCGTGGAGAAGCAGCAGTTAGGGCAGGTCCAGGTGAGCAGTTTTGTGATATCTTGCAGGAATTAAAAAGAGGCGGATATGGAATTATCGAGTTCACTGAGTAAAAATAAGAACATAGTGCTGAATGTCGTGATCATTCTGGTCGCGGTATATATCGCCTCAGGGGTATATAAGACGCAGAATGAGGAACTAAACAAGACCTTGCAGGAAAAGGATAACGAAACCAAAAAGAACGAGGTGATGAAGAATATCGGGGAATTAGAAAATACTTATGCCGCGTATAAGGATTTTCTCAATAAAAAAGACGTCAATACGATGATCGATACCTTCAGTTCAATGGCCGCGGCCGCGGGGGTAAAGATCGTTTCGGTGAAGCCGCTCCCGGAAAAAACGCTTCCCACATATACCGAATACCCGTTTGATATAAAAGTGGAGGCCAAGGATTATAATTCTCTGGGTAAATTTGTCAGCAGCCTGGAAAGCAGCAACGATATTTTCCAGTTGGGCTGGTTTAAGATCAGGCCGGTCCAGGACCCTAAAAAAGAACGTTCATTTGTTTTGAACGCGGACGTAAAGGTAACCACCTTTCTGGTAAAATAGGATGAGAAGTCTAAAGAGGATAAATCTGGAATTGATCATCGCCGCCACGATAACACTTGGCCTGGCCAGAGGGGAACTTTTGGCCCAGGCACAGGACCTGGAGACGATCAAGAAGATAGAAGAGCAGGAGATCATTACCAAGAAGCCTGTCACGATAGTAAAGCGCCCGCGCGTGGAATATAAGGGTGAGGGCCTAAGGGATCCTTTCCGGGGCCGCATTGAAACCAGGGCCGGGGCCAAGGCTTCTTCCGGGCCGCCGCCCTTGACCGTTCAGGGTGTGATCTGGGGGACAAGTTTGCCGCAGGCGATCATCAGCGGCAAGGTTGTAAAGATCGGAGATACGATCGAGAAGGCGCGCATCATCGATATTACCAAGGAAGGTGTGACTATTTTTTATGAGGGTCAGCAATACACCCTGTCTTCTCCCGGCATTGTGGACATGAAGAGCCAGGAGAAGAAGGAAAAAGGAGGACAAGATGAGAAATAATTTCCGGCTTTTTGTATTTATCTTAAGTTTTTTACTCTGTCTTTCCCTGCCGCGATTGGGGGCTCTGGAAGATATACCTTTCGATAACCCCGATATCACGATCTCCATGGATTTTCAGGACGCATCCTTAAAGGACGTGCTCAAGATCCTCTCTATGCAGTCGGGATTGAATTTTATCGCCTCCGAGGCGGTAAAAGAGAGAAAAATGACGCTTTATTTCGATAAGGTGCCTTTAAAACTGGCGATGGATAAACTCTTCCTGGCGAACAACCTTTCTTATGTCCTGGATAAAAATTCCAATGTCTTTTATGTCAAGGATTGGGGTAAGCCCGAGGTGGAGCTGGAAACCAAGGTTTTCTATCTGAAATATGCCAGCGTTTCCTCATCGCATATCATGGAAGAGGTTCAGAGCACCATAAGTTCCGCGGAAACTGGTGATACTGCCGGAGGGGATGTGTCCGGTTCTTCGGAAAGCACGTCAGGCGACCGGTACGCAGTTTCCACGGATATCGGTATTACTACGGCGATAAAGAAACTTCTCTCCAAGGACGGCGCGGTGATCGAAGATTACCGCACCAACAGTTTGATCGTCCAGGATATTCCCAGCCGTTTACCGATTATCGCCAAGACGATCGAGAAGCTGGATGTTCCCATGCCGCAGGTGTTGATCGAAGTGGAGATGCTGGATGTCAGCAAGACCCTGGTGGACAAATTAGGCTTTAACTGGGGGCAGACACCCTTGACCATGACCTTGACCGGGCCGCAGTATACCGGTTTTGGCCTGGCTAATTGGCCGACCTTTGTCTCACAGGGGCTTTCCGGAAAAAGCAGTTCTATGACTCCTGGGACGATGAATTTTAATACCGCCTACCAGGTGTCACTGGATTTATTAAAACAGGATTCCAACACAAAATACCTGGCCAGGCCGAAGATCCTGACCTTAAATAACGAGACCGCCGAGTTCAAGATCACTACCAATGAAACGGTGGATGTCGCTCAGACCGTGGTCACGGGCACCGCTACTTCGACCGCGGACCAGATACAAAGAGAACAGACCGGCGTGACTTTAAGGGTAACTCCGCAGATCAATCAGGAGACGGGGGAAATTACCATGTTTGTCATGCCTTCGGT
>JAQUQA010000150.1 GCA_028716305.1 Candidatus Omnitrophota bacterium
TATTCCCGTAATGAGAATAGTAAACTAAAAGGTTTCGCATGACAAAATTATTATACTCTAATCACTGCTTATTTCAAATATTATCTCGCGATCAAAAAGTTTCTATCAACCGGGAAAGAAACGCGAGCTCACTTTCCACCATATGCAGGTTATGTTCCAGGATATAAATCAAGGGTAAAGGAGAATCTTTTTTTAAAGAGGTGATCATCTGGGCCAGCCCCTTGGTCAGCCTTTTTAAAACCCTGATCCGCGTGCGCAAACGCAACTTGGCCACTTCGCGGGGAAGATACTGCAAAAAGTACAGGCTGAGGTCCAGGCTGAATTGCGGACGCTTAAAATCCAGGATACTACGGGTAAGCAACTCTTTAAAATGCTCTTCCCCTTTCCCGGTCAGCTCATAGACAAAACGTGCCGGGCGCTTACCGGCCTTACTGGTGCGCTTGGTAAGCAGCCCCTCTTTCTCCAGAACACGCAGCGGATAATAAACTGAATTTACATCTATCCCGGCGAAGATCCCCAGGATCTCCTTGATCTTCTTTTTAATTTCATAACCATGCTTTGGGCTCTCTTTGAGCAAGCCTAATAACAGCAGTTTTTGTTCGATCATGCAAATTTCCCTATTTTCCTGAATTTCTCATACCTTAACTCCAAAAGCCGTTTTTTATCCAAAGCCGACAGCTCCCTGAGATGCTTGACGACAATCGACCTTAATGTCTCTGCGATCGCGGTAGGATTACGGTGCGCGCCGCCCAAGGGTTCGGGAACCACTTCATCGATCAGCTCCATCTTTAAAAGGTCCTGCGCGGTTAATCTTAATGCCGCCGCGGCATCAGGCGCCCTTGATCCGCTCTTCCAGAGGATTGCGGCACAACCTTCCGGAGAGATAACCGAATAGTAGGCGTTCTCCAATACGCAGACCCTATCGGCAATACCCACTCCCAGTGCCCCTCCGGACCCACCCTCTCCGATGACCACCGCGATAATCGGCACGGCCACCATCATCATCTCTCTTAAATTCACGGCGATAGCCTGGGCCTGGCCGCGTTCTTCCGCTCCGATGCCCGGGTATGCCCCGGGGGTATCGATTAAAACCACTATCGGCAGAGAAAACTGCTCTGCCATCTGCATTACCCTGAGGGCCTTGCGGTATCCTTCCGGATGCGCGCACCCGAAATTACGCTGCAGGTTTTCTTTCGTGTCGCGGCCCTTTTGATGCCCCATAACCACTATCTTCTGATTGTCCAGCTTGGCCAGCCCGGTAATCAGCGCCTTATCATCGGCGAAATAACGATCCCCGTGTAATTCGATAAAATCCGACATGATCATCCCGATATAATCAAGGGTATACGGCCTCTCTGGGTGCCGGGCAATCTGCACTCTTTGCCAGGCATTCAGGTTCCCGTAAATATCGTGCCTGAGATGCTGAAGTTTCTCCTCGAGCCGCTTTATCTCCGAAGAAAGATCGATCTTTTTCACAGAGGTAAAGCTCTTTAGCTCCTGAATCTTTTTTTCCAGGTCAAGAATAGGTTTTTCAAAATCCAAACCGTGCATTTGGGTTAAATGGTTAAATGGTTAAATGATGAAATGGGGATTTTCATTTCTGGCGACTAGTCGACAATGGTTACTTCCGTGCCTTTCGGAACGATCAGATATAACTCCTCTACTTCGGGATTTGCCATACGGACGCACCCTTGGGTAACTTGGCTGCCCAGGGTTTGCGGTTCGGTTGTGCCGTGGATCCCGTAACCGGCGATATTGAAACCGAGCCAGCGCGTCCCCAGCACATTGTCCGGGCTTTCGGGGGGAATGGCCTTTCCGTCGCTAAACCAGGTAGGATTGGGGATTTTCTCGATTATTTTAAATGTCCCCACGGGGGTGCAATTATTTGTTCCGGTGGCGACGGTATAAGTCTTAAAAACCTCTTCGTTATCCTTGAGCATGAGAATGTTCTGGGATTTATCCACCAGGATATTAAACGGCGCGGTCCAAATCTTCAGCTCTTTGCCGGGGTAAATTTTGTCATCGCTTAAGCCATTCGATTTTTTGATCAGTTCCACCGTGGTGTTCTTCTCCCGCGCGATTTTAGCCAGGGAGTCTCCCGGCCTGATCTTATAAGCTATGCTCTTATTGGGGAGTATTACCGGGGAAAAAAGCAGTTTGATATTCAGCTCCTCGATCTTCTTCTGCCAATTCGCCATTTCCGAAGACCCGGCGAATTCATTTACCAGTTTCTGGTAAGCTTCTTTGGCCGCCAGAAGTTCCCCTTTATTCTCCAGGTCCCTTGCCTGCGCAAGCGCCGCGCCGGCAGAACCGCTAACCCCGGTATTCATACCCAGAGAACCCATGCCTTTGAATTTAAAAATAATCACCGCCAGGCCGATTAGTAATACCGCTGCGATAAGGATCACCCATTTTTTATTCACCAGATACTCCTTCTTAAGCCTTCATGCTGAAAAGCGCGATGGTGATACCCAGGAGTGCCCCAGTGATCACCTCAACCGGGGTATGCCCGATCAGTTCGCGCAAACGGCCCTCATGGATCTTCCCCTGCCAATAGATATCATCCATGATCCTGTTTAGGATATGCGCCTGCCTGCCCGTGGCGTGCCTGACCACGTGCGCGTCAAACATAACCACGATGGCAAAAGAAGCCGCCAGGGCGAAATGGACGCTGTCAAAACCATACTCTATCCCGATGGCCGTAGCCAGGCAAGCGGCACCCGCGGCATGGCTGGAGGGCATTCCTCCGGTACCGACGAACCAGCGAAAATCTACCCGTTTCTGCCGGAACACGCCGATAACCACCTTTATCGACTGGGCAATTAACCAGGCGGATATTGTGGTCATAAGTATTTTATTCTGATACATTTGTAGAAAAATTAACTTCATTTCGCGCCTTCCGGGGCAGGAACGACTTCAATCTTTACTTTGGCGGGGTAAGTAGGAAGTCCATTCTTCATGAGAAATCCGTTGTTGCCCTCAATCACTCTATTCTGATCAAATTTTTTCCTTATCTGCACGGTCACTTTTTGCGCCTGCCTTCTTAATTGATGGATTGCCTTCTTTAATTCCGCCACTGAACCCAGTTTTTCTTTAAGCCCGCTGTTTTCCTCGCTAATCAGCTTGTTCTGTTTTTCCAATTCCACCTTTTCCGCCTTCAAAAGCGAGAATTTGGCATCCAGATCATCCAGCTCGCTTTGCGCCCTCTGGTAATCAGTAAACAGCTTGTTCAACCTCACCTTGGCGGCCCGGAAATTATTCTTTAAGACAAAGATTTTTTGCGATAAGCCGGCAGAGACTGATTTCTCTTTGTCTATTGCTACCAAGAGGTTTTGTTTCTCTTTTTCTAATGCCAACCCGGCTTCCTTTGCCTTGGCCAGGCCTACGGATAGTTCATATTTCTGCTTCAATTCGGCCAGATACCTGTAAACGCTAAAAATGGTTACGGTCAAAAGAAGCACCAGCACAGCATTCTTGATTCGTCCTTTATCCATGTTTGTATATTATATATTCTGGCGGCGAAAAAGCAAGTCTTTTCTCCAAAGGCTTTAAGAGATTTCGCGTTAGATTTATGCCTGTCCATACGTCTAATATATAAGGAGGTAAAACATGCTGGCAAAGATAATGAGTTTTGGCTTGTTGGGTATTGAGGCCTATCCCGTTGAAATAGAGATAGATATTTCCCGGGGGCTTCCCGCGGTAACCGTGGTGGGGCTTGCGGATACGGCAATCCGGGAAAGCAAGGAAAGGGTAAAGGCCGCGATCAAAAACTCCGGTTTCAGCTGGCCGCCGGAAAGGATTACCATCAGTCTGGCACCTTCGGATCTCAAGAAGGAGGGCGCCAGCTTCGACCTGCCGATTGCCCTGGGGGTCCTGGCGGCCAGTGGGCAGTTGGACAGCCAAAGATTGAAAAATTATTATGTTTTAGGAGAACTTTCCCTGGATGGCTTTGTCAGGCCGGTAAAGG
>JAQUQA010000151.1 GCA_028716305.1 Candidatus Omnitrophota bacterium
TATTCCCGTAATGAGAATAGTAAACTAAAAGGTTTCGCATGACAAAATTATTATACTCTAATCACTGCTTATTTCAAATATTATCTCGCGATCAAAAAGTTTCTATCAACCGGGAAAGAAACGCGAGTTCACTTTCCACCATGTGCAGGTTATGTTCCAGGATATAAATCAAGGGTAAAGGAGAATCTTTTTTTAAAGAGGTGATCATCTGGGCCAGTCCCTTGGTCAGCCTTTTTAAAACCCTGATCCGCGTGCGCAAACGCAACTTGGCCACTTCGCGGGGAAGATACTGCAAAAAGTACAGGCTTAAGTCCAGGCTGAATTGCGGACGCTTAAAATCCAGGATACTGCGGGTAAGCAGCTCTTTAAAATGCTCTTCCCCTTTCCTGGTCAGCTCATAAACAAAACGCGCCGGGCGCTTACCGGCCTTACTGGTACGCTTGGTAAGCAACCCCTCTTTCTCCAGAACGCGCAGCGGATAGTAGACTGAATTTACATCTATCCCGGCGAAGATCCCCAGGATCTCCTTGATCTTCTTTTTTATTTCATAACCATGCTTTGGGCTCTCTTTGAGCAAGCCTAATAACAGCAGCTTTTGTTCGATCATGCAAATTTTCCTATTTTCCTGAATTTCTCATACCTTAACTCCAAAAGCCGTTTTTTATCCAAAGCCGACAGCTCCCTTAGATACTTGACAACAATCGACCTTAATGTCTCTGCGATCGCGGAAGGATTTCGGTGCGCGCCGCCCAGGGGTTCGGGGATCACTTCATCGATCAGCTCCATTTTTAAAAGGTCCTGCGCGGTTAATCTTAATGCCGCCGCGGCATCAGGCGCCCTTGATCCGCTCTTCCAGAGGATCGCGGCACAACCTTCCGGAGAGATAACCGAATAGTAGGCGTTCTCCAATACGCAGACCCTATCGGCAATACCCACGCCCAGGGCCCCTCCGGACCCACCCTCTCCGATCACCACCGCGATAATCGGCACGGCCACCATCATCATTTCTCTTAAATTCACGGCGATAGCCTGGGCCTGACCGCGTTCTTCCGCTCCGATGCCCGGGTATGCCCCGGGGGTATCGATTAAAACCACTATCGGCAGAGAAAACTGCTCTGCCATCTGCATTACCCTGAGGGCCTTACGGTATCCTTCCGGATGCGCGCACCCGAAATTACGCTGCAGGTTTTCTTTCGTGTCGCGGCCCTTTTGATGCCCCATGACCACTATCTTCTGGTCGTCCAGCTTGGCCAGCCCGGTAATCAGCGCTTTATCGTCGGCGAAATAACGATCACCGTGTAATTCGATAAAATCCGACATGATCATCCCGATATAATCAAGGGTATACGGCCTCTGCGGGTGCCGGGCAATCTGCACTCTTTGCCAGGCATTCAGGTTTCCGTAAATATCATGCCTGAGGTGCTGAAGTTTCTCCTCGAGCCGCTTTATCTCCGAAGAAAGATCGATCTTTTTCACAGAGGTAAAGCTCTTTAGCTCCTGGATCTTTTTTTCCAGATCAAGGATAGGTTTTTCAAAATCTAGACCGTGCATTTTGGTTAAATGGTTAAATGGTTAAATGGGGCTTTCATTTCTGGCGCCTAATCGACAATGGTTACTTCTGTGCCTTTCGGAACGATCAGATATAACTCTTCTACTTCGGGATTTGCCATACGGACGCACCCTTGGGTAACTTGGTTACCCAGGGTTTGCGGTTCGGTTGTGCCGTGGATCCCGTAACCGGCGATATTAAAACCGAGCCAGCGCGTCCCCAACACATTGTCCGGGCTTTCGGGGGGAATGGCCTTTCCATCATTAAACCAGGTAGGATTAGGAATTTTTTCGATTATTTTAAATGTCCCCACGGGGGTGCAATTATTTGTTCCGGTGGCGACGGTATAGGTCTTAAATACCTCTTCGCTGCCCTTGAGCATGAGAATGTTCTGAGACTTATCCACCAGGATATTAAACGGCGCGGTCCAGACCTTCAACTCTTTGCCGGGGTAGATCTTGTCATCGCTTAAGCCATTCGACTTTTTGATCAGTTCTACCGTAGTGTTCTTCTCCCGCGCGATTTTTGCCAGGGAATCTCCGGGCCTGATCTTATAAGCTATGCTCTTATTGGGTACTATTACCGGGGAAAAAAGCAGTTTGACATTCAGTTCCTCGATCTTCTTCTGCCAATTTGCCATTTCCGGAGACCCGGCGAATTCATTTACCAGCTTCTGGTAAGCCTCTTTGGCCGCCAGAAGTTCCCCTTTATTCTCCAGGTCCCTTGCCTGCGCAAGCGCCGCGCCGGCAGAACCGCTGACCCGGGTATTTATACCCAGGGAACCCATGCCTTTGAATTTAAAAATAATTGTTGCCAGGCCAATTAGCAATACCGCTGCGATAATAATTACCCATTTTTTATTCACCAGATACTCCTTCTCAAGCCTTCATGCTAAAAAGCGCGATGGTGATACCCAGGAGTGCCCCGGTGATCACCTCAACCGGGGTATGCCCGATCAGTTCGCGCAAACGGCCCTCATGGATCTTCCCCTGCCAATAGATATCATCCATGATCCTGTTCAGGATATGCGCCTGCCTGCCCGTGGCGTGCCTGACCACGTGCGCGTCAAACATAACCACGATGGCAAAAGAAGCCGCCAGGGCAAAATGGACGCTGTCAAAACCATACTCTATCCCGATGGCCGTAGCCAGGCAAGCGGCGCCCGCGGCATGGCTGGAGGGCATTCCTCCGGTACCGACGAACCAGCGGAAATCTACCCGTTTCTGCCGGAACACGCCGATAACCACTTTTATCGACTGGGCAATTAACCAGGCGGATATTGTGGTCATAAGTATTTTATTCTGATACATTTGCAGAAAAATTAATTTCATTTTGCGCCTTCCGGGGCAGGAACGACTTCAATCTTTACTTTGGCGGGGTAAGTAGGCAGTCCATTCTTCATGAGAAATCCGTTGTTGCCCTCAATGACTCTGTTCTGATCAAATTTTTTCCTTATCTGCACGGTTACTTTTTGGGCCTGCTTTCTTAGTTGATGCATTGCCTTCTTTAATTCCGCCACTGAACCTAGTTTTTCTTTAAGCCCGCTGTTTTCCTCGGTAATCAGCTTGTTCTGTTTTTCCAATTCTACCTTTTCCGCCTTTAAAAGCGAGAATTTGGCATCCAGATCATCCAGCTCGCTTTGCGCCCTTTGGTAATCAGTAAACAGCTTATTCAACCTCACCTTGGCAGCCCGGAAATTATTCTTTAAGACAAAGATTTTTTGCGATAATCCGGCAGAGACTGCTTTCTCTTTGTCTATTGCTACCAAGAGGTTTTGTTTCTCTTTTTCTAATGCCAACCCGGCTTCCTTTGCCTTGGCCAGGTCTACGGATAGCTCATATTTCTGCTTCAATTCTGCTAGATACCTGTAAACGCTAAAAATGGTTACGGTCAGAAGAAGCACCAGCACAGCATTCTTAATTCGCCCTTTATCCATGTTTGTATATTATATATTCTGGCGGCAAAAAAGCAAGTCTTTTCTCCGGGACTTTAAGAGATTTCGCGTTAGATTTATGCCTGTCCATACGTCTAATATATAAAGGAGGTAAAATATGCTGGCAAAGATAATGAGTTTTGGCTTGTTGGGTATTGAGGCCTATCCCGTTGAAATAGAGATAGATATTTCCCGGGGGCTTCCCGCGGTGACCGTGGTGGGGCTGGCGGATACGGCAATCCGGGAAAGCAAGGAAAGAGTAAAGGCCGCGATCAAAAACTCCGGTTTCAGCTGGCCGCCGGAAAGGATTACTATCAGCCTGGCACCTTCGGATCTAAAGAAGGAGGGTGCCAGCTTCGACCTGCCGATTGCCCTGGGGGTCCTGGCGGCCAGTGGGCAGTTGGACAGCCAAAGATTGAAAAATTATTATGTTTTAGGAGAACTTTCCCTGGATGGCTTTGTCAGGCCGGTAAAGG
>JAQUQA010000152.1 GCA_028716305.1 Candidatus Omnitrophota bacterium
GATTATCAGGGTTTTAACCTGGACAGCTATGTCGCGAAAAAATCCCTGCTGGTGGAATGGTCGCGGGGTTGCCTGGGCAGGTGCAGTTTCTGCAAAAATTACCGTTTAACCAGCGGATACCGCCATCGCAGCGGGGAGCGCGTCATGGAGGAGATCAGGACCCTGGTCTCGAAACACGGTATAAAGAAATTTACCGTCTGTGATAACCTCTTAAACGGCAATATCGCCCAGTTGAAGAATGTCTGTGAGTCGGTAATCCAGGAGAATATCATTATTGAATGGTCCGGGCAGATCGCTCCGCGTAAAGAGATGGATCTTGAGTTATTCAATAAGATGTACCGTGCTGGCTGCCGCAAGATCCAGATTGGCGTAGAAAGCGGCTCCGATAGCGTCCTGAAGGCAATGCGCAAGATCTATTCTTCCGCGACCGCCCAAAGCAATATCCGCATGGCTAAAAAGGCCGGGATGGAAGTGGAGATTTTTATTATGGTCGGTTTTCCCGGAGAAGGCCGGAAAGAATTCCAAAAAACCTGCGATTTCTTGAGAAGAAACCGCAGGTTCATCGATAGGGTTAAATCCATTAACACGCTGCATCTGATCGCCGGAACGGATATCTATGAACATTACCGGGATTACGGCCTGGAAGAATTGCCTAAAGAGAATTGGCATTATCTTTGGAGGACCAGGGAGGGAAACACCTACGAGCTGCGTAAGGCCAGGGCCCGGGCCTTAGTGGATCTGGCCGCCTGCTTGGGGCTGCCTGTAATGGAAACTAATATTCAGGAAGGAAAAGAGAAGGCACTGGATGATTCGCCCAATACGGAAGCATCGCTTGATTTTCTAAAACAGCAAATAAACAGATTGCAAGAGCTTCCCGAAATTACCGGGCAGCGCAAGGCAAAAATAATGCCCCATGCCTTTTATAAGTTTTTGTTATTAGGGGGGATCTTTTTCTATTCGCTGTTCTATATATTGTATTTCTGGGCAATCAAAAAGGTTAAGGGTAAGTCGATCCTGGGAGAGGAATAATGCGTATTTTATTGGTGCATCCACATGATATCCATTCACCGAGGGAGCCCTGGACCCGCAGGATCAAGAGCCTGGCCAAGGAATTCGTTGCCGCGGGCCACGAAGTAAAATTGGTTTATTTCCCTTTGAGCTTTAAGCGGTCCGCCCCAGGCAGCTCCTTGAATTGCCAGGAGATCCCCTTTAACCGCTCTTCTTCGCCCCTGGTGTTTATGAGAAATATACGCAGGTTGATGCCTCTGGCCGAATGGGCGGATGTCGTGCATTTTCAAAAATGCCATCATTACGCGGCCGTCCCCGCGATAATCGCCTCTTATTTTAAAAGAAAACCCCTGCATTATGACTGGGACGATTGGGAGGAGATGATCTGGTATGAATCTTGCGGAAGGGGGCTGCATTCGAGATTCATCGGCTCGTCATTTAAAATCCTGGAGAGGTTCCTTCCGGTATTAGCCGATAGTGTTTCGGTTGCCAGCCAGGGTTTACGCGACCTGGCCAAGCAGTTTGGGGTCAAGGACGAAAATATATATGAGGCCCCGGTTGGCGCCGACCTTGCGGAATTCCGCACGGATATCGACCGCACCCTGATTAAAAAAGAATACAGGATCAATTCTCCCCTGGTCCTGTATATCGGACAGCTGCATGGCGCGCAATACATCGATTTATTTATTAAGGCCGCCAACGTGATCCTGCATCGCATCCCGGATGTCGTTTTTATGATCGTGGGTGAGGGCTTTATGGAAAAATACCTGCGGGGGCTAGCCTGTGAGCTGGGGATTGAGCAAAGGGTGGTGTTTACCGGTTCTGTGGCGCACCACAAGATACCGTATTTTATCGCGGCGGCAGACGTCTGCGTCGCCCCTTTTAAAGACACTCCGGTAACCCGTTGCAAGAGCCCGTTAAAGATCGTTGAATATCTAGCCTGCGGCAAGGCGATCGTGGCCAGTAACGTCGGGGAGACAAGAAGGATGCTCGGTGGGGCGGGGATCCTGGTAGAACCAAACAATTTCTATTCCCTGGCCGACGGGATCATCAAGGTTTTGCGGGACGAGCGGCTAAGAACCAACTTATCCAGATTCTCGCGGCAAAGGGTAGAAAAAACTTATAACTGGAATAAGACGGCCTCATCCTTATTGAAGGCCTATGAAGACCTGTGTTCGCGGGCGAGGTAATCCGCGCGTCCTGTCACCAGCGCGTAATTCTATGAAAAAAATTATTTTTATTACCCGGGAGGGCTACAGTCTTGCAGGGGCGAGGATCAGGTGCTATAACTTTGCCCGGGAAATATCCAAGTGCGGGATCCAGACAGAGATCCTTTCTTATTGCGACCATCTCGGGGCCAAGGATGGCCATCGCGAGGCCGAGATGGGTCTGTTCGATAAGTTAAAATATAATTATTCCGCCTTTAAAAGGATCAGCAGGGAAAAAGACGCCCTGTTTTATATCCAGAGGATCAATTACCACTGCCTGGCTCCTTTGTTGGCGCATCTATTGGATAAGAAGATGATTTTCTTGGATCTGGATGATTGGGAGATGAGGGAGGATCCCCGTTATTACCTGGGTTTTTATCCTTCTTCCAAGGCGCATTTTTTAACCACCTACATCGCCCGGCGCAGCCATTTTTGCATAGCGGCTAGCCGCTTTCTCCATGATTTTTTGTTAAAGTTCAATAAAAACGTCCATTATATTCCCACCGGGGTCGACTCTGAACTTTTTAAGCCTTCCCGGTCCGGGGCGACCCGTAAGAACAGGATCGTCTTGTCCTGGATCGGGACATTCCACAGGAAAGAATATATTGATAACCTGAAGATGGCGTTGAACTGTTTTGCCTTATTGAGAAGAAAATACGATCATATTTACTTTGAGATCGTCGGAGACGGCACGCACAGGAAGGAGCTTGAAAAAATAGTTGCCGATTACCAGGATTTAAATATCATCCTTAAAGGGTGGATCACGCCGGAGTTGATCCCGGGATATCTGGACAGTGTGGATATCGGGTTATTTCCGGTTGCCGAAAGGAATAATTTTAACGAGGCCAAAAGCCCTACCAAGCTCTTTGAATACATGTCTATGGAAAAGCCCACGGTTTCCACTCCCATCGGGGAATGCCGCCATATCATTAAAGACGGGCAAGACGGATTATTGGCAAGGAATAAGGCGGAGTTTTTCTCTAAAATACGCATGCTGATTGAAAATAGACAACTCGCCCGGGAGATCGGGATAAGATCCCGGAAAACCGTTGAAGGCAATTATTCCCTGCGGGTCTTAGGGCAGAGGCTTTGTGAGATATTTTCCCGAATATGATTGGAATCTCCGTAATTATCCCGGCTTTCAACAGTTCGCGTTTCATCGCTGGTTGCCTGGAATCGTTAAAAAGGCAGGCTTACCGGGATTTTGAAACAATCGTCATCGATAACGGTTCAGGAGATGGCACGGCAACCCGGGTACGGGCCGTCTTCCCCGATGCGAAGCTGATTATAAATCATACCAACCTAGGTGCCTGTAAAGCAAGAAATCAGGGGATAAGGATTGCCCGTGGGCAGTGGATTTTGACCCTTGATTGCGATGTAGAGCTTAAACAGGATTTTTTTCTCGAGTTCGTAAAAATCGCAAGAGACCTGCCCGATAAGACCGGTATGGTCCAGGCAAAAATACTCCAATCCGACCACCGGCACATTTTTTCTACCGGTATTTTTGTCTCATCCCTACGCAGGTTCTATGATATCGGGATGGGCCGCCCTGATAATCAGGAGTTTGCGCAACCTCGCCAGATACTGGGCGGCTGTTCCGCCGCCAGCTTTCTGCGCAGGCAAATGCTGGAAGAGATAAAAGGGGTTAACGGATATTTCGACGAAAGGTTCTTTTTTCTGGTCGAAGACGTGGACCTTGCCTGGCGCGCCCGTGCCAAAGGCTGGA